>NZ_DAOMQT010000003.1:0-238041 GCF_035445465.1 Agriterribacter sp. | reverse complement strand
CGCCACTGAAAGCGATCTCGTAAAATTTGGCAGGACTACCGCTCAACTCTACTTTACGGCTTAGATGATTGAGTCTTGTTGCAGCGTAATTGTCGTTGATATCAGTGGCCTCCAGGGCTTTTGAATACACATCGTTCAGGGTATTCTCCGACGTTTTCTTCCAGTTGGCATGCGAAGATCCGGGTGTGGCAAAGTTGAACTCTGAAAAGTTTCCAGTGGTCGTTAACCCGTCTGTGGTAGTGTTGACTGGCATCCAGTTGTAGCTGCTTTTCAGGCGCCATACGTTGCCATTGGTTCCCCCGCTTTGAACAACCTGTGCTCCTGCCATATCCAGCGAAGGAACGGTATTGCTCCATACCTCAACACCTGCAGATACGATCCCCAGCCTAGTGTTGGATGCATTCACTTTGTAAACTGTTGTTGCCGCCGTTTGGGTCAGCATGTTCTTATTTGAAGCTGTTCCCACTTTTAGGCCCATGGAGGAATATTTTCTGTAGGCCGGTGTGGTCTCCGTCATAAAGCGGTTACCATAACCATCGGTTTGCACCGACTTAACAGGCGCCCCGCTGTAAAAATCAAACCCCAGGGTCTGAGAGGTGGTTTGAATGCCGTTTACATAGTTGATCACCGTTTGACCCAGCGGCACGTAGGGATAGTCTTCGCGTGCAGAAAGGGTAGCTTTTACTTGAGAGTCGGATGTCCATCCCTTTTCATCCACCGTTTTTACTTCCGAAAAACGCTCCTGGATTAGTCCCTGGTACCTTAAATCGTACGTATGGCCTATATAGCTATAAGAGGATAGCCGACTTTTATAATGATTAAAAAATTGTGACGGAGAATCATTTTCCAGCCCGTCGTGCAGAAAGTGATTGACCGTCTCACTGAGCTTTTTACCGTCTTTATCGTATTGTATGATGCGCCTGGTACTACCAATGCCGTGCAGGAATTTTTTTATGGAGATATTCCTGGAATCTATGGTACCGTGTGTAATTACATTGTGGGTATAAGGGGTCTCGGTCATATTGCGGTAGATCATGTTTTCGCGGAACACCTCAAACTGGTAGGCGGTGCTGCCTGCCACTTGCCTGGCAACAGTCTCACCGCTGTTCTTTATACTGGTCGTTACTGTTACGTATTCATATATTACACCCGGAGGAGGAATCTCTCTTCCGAGAACAAACAATTCATTATTATCTTTGTATAATAGCCTTTTATATTCTTTTCTAGCTTCATCCGGAATATCAAGTTCGTTCCCAAAAACAGGAAACATTGGATTTTGCATGACACTTGGTTCATAAGAAGTAATACCAGAAGATATAGAGGCATTTCCTGGATGATTATAACTGTAACTGACCATTATATCACTTTCATTTTGAGTATGTTTTAATGATTTAACGCGGATACCTCCTCCGAAAAGAATGGGTCTATTAGAAATAGATAGATTTCCTTTCGCAGGCACCTCAGTTAATACACAAGAAGGTTCATTGGTCACTGCTTGCTTAGCATACTTATAATAGTTTTTAAACTCGTCATTATTCACCACAATATAGTCTGCTCCAATTTGATTAATTATTGGAGGAGTAGTAAAATTCTTAGTGTCAACAGAAGTATAAGTAGGGTAGTAACGGGAGAAAAATTTTTGACAAGATTCATAAGGGGCAGTTGGCATGGACGGTCTTGTTGTCATTTTATAGAAAATAAAATTAATTGGATCTCCTACTTTGAAAACATCATTAAGATTTAGTCCATTTGTTGTAAAAAAATTTAGTTTTAAATTTCCATTTATTGCGCCTGGAGGAATGGGGCCATATAACCAATTGCTAATATCATCGAACTTCACAATTTCAATCGCATAATTTTCAAACAAAACGCTTTTGCAATAAGTGTCTGATTCATAATTGATTTTCATGATTCCACCTGAAGCAGAAGAAATATTTCGTAGTGACCAAGAGTCTACTGATTTTGCTGATGTTAGTGATGTTTGCCTGCCAAGAGCCTCATTATTATTAATTAATGCAGTTTGATAATCACTCTTATACATTCCCCACGCATCATAGCTATCCTTATGGTATGGTGGGTTTTTGGTAGTACGGTAGGTCTTATTCACGTCAACTGTAGTAACACCCCCTGAAAGTGTATAATTATACGTTCCAAATCCAGCGTCTACTAAAGTTTTTTTTACAATTACTCCTACATAATCCTGATTAACATCTGCGGAAACCAAGAGATCTCCAACTTCTGCACTCCCAGTCCCAGTAAGACCTGTCAATGCCCTCCCTGAAATACTTCTCTGATCAGCAGGGTCTAGCTCATATTCGAACCTTGTCGGGGGAATAACGCTTGATCCCTCTTTTCCCCTGCATAAAATATTTTTGAGAGTGAGCTTACCGCTTTTTACAGTTGGTGTATTGATATCAAAACTGTTTGTATTGCGGGGGCATAACGAATAGTCGTAGCTGAAATCAATGATCCTGATTGCCTTTTCTTCCAGCGTAAACCGATTCACTGCATCTACATCCGTCCTTTCCAGGACATTTGCCGCCAACTCACAATCGGAACAAGAAACTGTTCTTGTAGCAAGAGGCTTATATGCATTGCTGTTGCCCGAAGAAGGCAGCACAAAAAGACTGTCTGAAGCATTTAATAAATAGATCCTGTCTAACCGCAGGCTCTGGCTGGAGTTGATATTGAATAGTCCCGCATATTGATAATCCTGCTTGGTAGCCTTATTGAACACCTGGGGTGAAGCACCCTTGCCGTCCAGCCTGATATCTTTTTCAAACAGCGCAATATGAGACCGGGTACGGATGGCATTTAAATAATATATTTCCTTTTTCCCAATGGAGCAATTTTGGAACTCATTGTCCTCATCCCGGTGATATCCTTCGGAAGGGTTACGCCATACATAATTATTGGTCCACTTGCCGTATTCAAAGTTCACCCAGTATCCCCAGTCGTTACCATCGGCTATACCATTACCGTTGCGGTCAACGAAGTCGGGACCGGTGATCGTGGTAAGATACCATGTATAAGCATAAGGATTGGATTTGGTGCCCCGGTTAAAAAAAACCTGATTGAATCCACCATTCTTTATCTTTTCTTGGTAATTCTCTTCACCCCAGCTATAGGCAGGCAGCCCGTAATGATAGGTCACTCCCGATTCGTTGGTGATGGAAAAACCTTCTATCATGTAGGATGAATAACGGTCTGACTTGTTATACCCTTTGGAATTACTTGGCTTAATGGCAGGTCCAATATCTATATGTCTGGTGCCGGCAAGCTTCCCGCCTGAATAGCCATAAGTACCATCACCGTCACCATAAGTAGGGGTGGCAAAAGGAGGAACAACTGATCTTAAATTCAGGGCCGGGTTGGAATAGGCATTAAAATTCTGCCTGTAAGAATTGGAGAAATCGCCTTCAAACCGAAATTGAGGTTGCGCATTGGTCACCCCGGGGGAGTAATAATTAACAGACCTGGAGCCGTCTGCTTTTTTCCTGTTCTGCCCCAGCACTTCCCCCTGGAACAGGTATGGCCGCATACTGCCTCCCAGACCCTGTGCCACCACGCGGTAGTTATCAAAATCAGGGTAGGCGCCGCCCTGGACCTGGTTGGGATCGGGGTAGTCAACAATATTTTTTTCAGCGGGATCTTCCAGCAATGCGTAGCTATCGAAGGCCATATCGTATGGCACCATATTGGTCATGGAATTTCCCCCTATTGTTTCTGATATCTCCCCCCAGCCCGACCCATATATGCTTCCATGTGTGTACACGTTTGTGGATTTATCGATCCAGGAGCGCCTTTTATTATAGCCTAAAGAGACATTAAAATAAGATACCGGTATGTCAATGGAAAAAGAAGAAACATCTGTTTGCACACCTGCATCCTCAGATCCGCTAACAGATGATGTGATCCAAGCGGCACTAAAGGAAGCCTGACCGCCACCAGTGCGGATAGAAGCCCCCAACAACGAACTATTCCCTGAACCATATCCTATGCCTCCCGAAGCGCCTGCGTTAAGGGACTTAAAATTGGTACTGAACCCGATGCCAAAATTTGCATTAATGTCTGATCCTATTCTTGCATTTACTCCACCCGAAACATAAGTCCCACTGGAAGAACTCATACCAATACCGATGCTAGCATTAACACCGACATTTCCAATTTTCCAACTCTTCCCAAGACTAGCACTCAAGCCTAGTCCTCCCGTACTGAATCCTTTATAGCTATCATCAGAGAATGACAAATTCACTCCAACAGTTGCGGCATTAGCAATACCGATATTTACTCCCACGCTATAGGTTTTTGTTACGCCTTCTTCCATGTACACATGGCTGTTATTTTGCGGATTATACCAATCGTCTGGATAACCATTCACATTCCTGTTAATGGCTCCCGGATTTAAAGTCCAGCCCAGCCCCACCCAACTGGCATCTTCATTAGGCTGTATGCCTGCATGGTAAGATAACGACAAGGGGTAACCGCCCTCCGGTCCAGGAACTTCCAGCAATGGAATATTATAAGTGAAATCGCCTGTTTGAAGATTTACCATGTCGGTTGTATCTACCGGTTCAAAACTGGTAGCCTCAGGCGCTGTTGGTCCTGAAGTAAGCGCAAAGGAAATAACGGGTAAAATAGTATTGCTAAGCATTACAGCCATTAGCGTAGCGGCAATCCTGCGGCGGTAGCGTGCTTTTCTCAAGAGCATATCCAGGGTTTAAAATATGTAGAGATAGTATTTGAAATCTTATCCTGTAAAATAACAAGGGTACTGTCTGAACAATACAACGGCTCACCTACTGCAATGCACGAACCAACTTTGCCATTGGCCTTACCAAGTTTGTGTTTGCTTATTGCAAATCTTTTACGGATCAATCAATGAAAAAAAATGAAAAAAAGAGAAAGAAAAATGGCGGAATCATTAGCACAAGGTCAGGGTTAGCTATTTTTCTTTAAGTAATAAAAATTACTTGCTTGTTAAATTAAAAGTAGATGGTTAATTTGATTTTTCAAAGTTTATTTATGAATTTTTCTTCAAGAAAAATTATTTGATTCAGTAGTAAGTAAAACAATTAAAACGAATAATAATAAACCCTTATTGCTGTGAAGTGTTTCCATTTATAAGGGCTGTCCCAGTTTAAACATAGGCAGGTACATGGCGATAAGAATAAGACCTACTACAAACCCGAGAACAACAATAATTAATGGTTCCAGCAATTTACTCAGCATTCCGGTTTGATACTCCACCTCATTACTATATTGTTCCGATATCCGGTTAAAAAAAAGCTCAAGCTGATTTACCTGTTCGCCTACCTTAACCAGCGTAATCATCTTTAAAGGATATACCGGGTGCTCTTGAAGGCTCTTATGAAAAGGGATCCCATTCATTACCCTTTCTTCAATTATATACAGGGAAGCTTCAATGGGATAAAAACCTATCATTTGTCTGGTCATTTGCAAGGCCTGCAGCAAGGGGACTTTTGAGCTGTTTAAAAGCGCCATTGTATTAGCAAACCGGGAAAGATATATTTTATGAACAATGGATCCGATTACCGGAATGCTAAGAATAATTCTGGAAGATATATCTCTAAACCAATTCTTGTTTCTTTGGCGATGACCAACAAAAATTGCTAAAAATAAAAAAAGTATAAAATATTTAAGGAATCTTTTAAAAATGGATGAGCCTTCAATTACAGCCTTCGTAATTGGTGGCAAATCACTTCCAAACCTCTTAAAAACATCGGAGAACATGGGAACAACGTAGCCAACCATAAAAGAGATAGCAAGAAATGCTACCGTAAGCACAACAAAAGGATAAGTTAGGGCGCCGATAACCTGCCTACGTTGTTTGATTTTTTTTTGATAATAAAACGCCATATCCTTTAATACCTGAACCAGTTTGCCAGACTCTTCCCCGATAAGCACACTAAAATATTCATACTTAGAGAATTTCCCGGAACTGCGTAAAGCAGCAGATAAGGAAGCTCCACTTACAATTTGCTCCAATAGTTTATCAAAAACGGTTTTCCTTTTTTTGTTTTTTTGTTCATCTCTTAACATTTCAAGAATAGTACGTATATCAACTCCGGCCTCCAATAGCGTACTAAGCTCCAGGTAAAAGTTTTCTTTCACCCTGTCGTTTATTATACTTATTCCAAGGTTTATGTCTTTATTTAGAAATTCCCATATGCTTTTTTCCTCACCATTCTTTTCAGCCGAAGTGCCTCGCGGCGTTTTCACATGAGTTCTTATTTTTCTTATGTCAACAATGTTACTCATTACTGATAGGTTCTAATGCCATTAACTGCTTGGCTGAATAATGTTTCGTAAAAACAGGGCGCACCCCTATATCATCTATATCAAGTGTGAGAATGATCTTATTCAAGAAGGGTAAGTCGTCCTTAATGAAATGAGGGTCGTAACCGACCAGCTTAAAATGAAAAGTATCAATCGAATTACCCGCTTCCCTAATAACAGCCTGCTTGCTCCATAAATAGCTTATCAGGGCATCTTCAGCAGGCATTTTAAACAATATTGACGTTTGCGACAAGGTATCTTTAAAATAATCACATCGTTCTATGTCTCTGTTTAAAGCCTTTTGAAATATGAGATACTCGTTTACAGTATCAGACTTAACGCTGTACTTCCGGAATTGATTATTTAATAAAAGATAGGAATAAAAAACAATGCCGGTGAGGATAGCGCTTAAAAGCAATGCTACCACAAGCTCCATTATTGTAAATGCTTTTATCATCAAATGGTTAAATAGTCTATTTTATACTAAAAAGGCGCACCTGCTCGTCTATTTTTTTATGTTGAACATTATCATACACAGTAAAAATAATTTTAACCATGTTATCTCCTTTATCATATACTTCCACTTGCTTGTTGATACGTATTCCCGCTTCCTCAAATTCCTCATTAAAATAAGTCTTTAATTCGGCAGTTTGAACAATATAACGGTTAAGTGTATACCTGGTAGCCATTTTGTTAACAGCATAAGTACTTCCTGTAACCTGAATAAAAACTGTTGTAGCAATCCCGAACAGTGTCAGAAGAATAACCATCGCCACCAATGTTTCCAAAATTGTGGCAGCAGTAAGTCTAAAAAATTTTATTCCAGCCATTGTACAATGTTTTGATCCAGAGCTTTGTCAAATATAGAAGACCCCAAAAAATACCCGGACATTGCGTGCCTGTCAATTGTCACATCTACCAAATGATTGTCAAATGTTACATTATCAGCCTTATAAATGAGAAAGTCAGTTAAAAGCACCCCTTTTAGGTTGCCTTTCATTTGAACGTATCCCATACTGTATAGTATGCCGTGTACCGAGCTTCCTTTCCCAACTTCAATATACGTTTTATATATATCCTCAGCATCATCAGTAGTCGTTAATAATATTCCATCGAAATAGCAATGATTCCTAATCTTAATTAGTGGCTGAAGCGTGTTGCTTTTCGTTTTAGCAAGAACCAGTGCACTTGGATATCTAAAACTGCATTCATCTTCCACCACAATGCTATCGCGTGCAAACGCCTGAACACTGCCATTGAATGTTTTCCGGAATTTTATAACAGGAGCTACCAGGATGACATTTTCTAAAATTGCCGTTTCCCCTACTTCAATGATGCTGTCTGAAAAAATCATCACCTTGCCTTTAATACTTTGATCTTGCAGGATAATTTCGCCGGAAAAAATCATTAAAACAGTGGAGTCGGAAAAAGATTGCTTCAACGGATCGGAAGGAAGAGCAGTAATACCATCTTCACCATAAGAAGGTTCCTCAACCCAGTTTAGTTGTTTCAATATATGCTGAATATAAATTGCATTAAGCGAGGGCAACCGGTCATCACTTTTTTTTATCTTACCTTCAATTAAATGATCACGATCATAGCCGCGCTGGGCAATATAAGATGGTTTTATTCCTAAGCCAGAAAGATAAGCATCACCTATTAACTTTGTGTTGCCAACAACAGAAATGCTTCTCTTATGATCTGCTATATATAAACAAGCATTCATGTAATCGGGCAAAGCCGATCCATACATAAAACTTCGTTCGTAAGTAAACTGACTTTGAAATGCATTAACGGTAGCTACGCGGAATAATCCCCAAATCTCCCTGGTGATCAAAACAGAATCCTTGCCACCGTCATATAGATCAAGCGTATCACTTTGATTGGCCTTTACAGTCGTATCTGCCAAAACAATATTGATAGCTGATTGAGCATTGGTTGATAGCTTTTCATAAATCAGCGTTTCAGATTGTAAATTTCTGTTGAAATAAGCAAGAAGGACAAGCGACATACAGATGATGGATAATACCAAAGCAATAATTACCGTTAGTACCAATGTGCTTCCCTCTATTCTTTTCATTACATTAATTGTTGGTTGAATCCTGAGATTTATTCTTGGGTATAGCAGGACTTTCAGGTATTATTTTTCCTTCTTTATACAATATTTTACTGGCGAGCGTATCATTTTGATATTCTAATTGATATCCTGATAACAGATCGCGCTTATAAGTATATTGTTTTACTTTTTTCCCTTGCATATCAAAAAAAGTATAATTCCCTTCTTTTTGGCCCTTACTCCACGTCTGTGTACTTTTTATAGTTCCATTGGGGTACCAGGTTTGCCAAACACCATCTTTCATTCCATGATAAAAATTTCCTTTTTCATTCAAATTTTGGTTAGGATAAAATACTGTATAGCTGCCATGCAAAATCCTTCCGTCAAATCCTCCTTTGCTAATTAAAATATTATCTGATTTAAACCAGTAATATTCCTTTTCAATTTCTAAAGGTTTTCCTCTTAATTTTTTGGGGGGCTTAATTGCATAGAACTCATAAATTGTATCGGCTTTTTGCATATAGACCCTGTTAGTAGCCTCTACCGCCATTCCTTTTTGAGCGTAACCTGATAAGGTTCCGGCGATCAATATGACAAGTCCATATATTTTACATTGATGCATTTTCGGAATTTTAATTTTAAAAGTAGAGAATTTTTAAAGCATATTGGCAACTTTATCTTTATATAGCTATATAGGACAAAAGCCAAAACACATGGTTTAAGTGTCAATCTTTGTCATCACATGTGCAAAAATATCATAATAGCCTTTGTATAAACAGGTTTTCCACCCCCGCAGCAATCCTTCTGCCTTTATAATTGCTCCTTTAGATTATTAAACAGAGGCAGAACCATTGCGCCCGGTAAAGTGATAGGGTAATTCAATCCTGTCGTTCAAATTTTATAGGAGTTTTTTTATTCCGGTGAACGCCTGAAATCAATTACAGGATACTTTAAGGATTAAATTTTTATGTAAACAAGTACTACCTCATTTCTTTTCATGAAATTTACTCCATCTATTGCTGTAAAAGCTCCGTCGTACCTGCAGCAAAGATATTGACCTGCCCCGGTCAGGAAAAGGTCTGCGCCACGATGGCTTTGCTCCTGGCTTCAGCTTGCTTCCTGTTTTCAAAAAAATCTCCACTTCAAATTTTGATATGCTGTTGCACACGGAGTTGTATTTTTTTGAAAAACCTTGTCCTTCCTCTGCAGGTCTAATAATAGTTTGTATCAACCGACAAATTTGGCTAAATCTTTTTTTTGCTGTGAAACTACGATTATACTGGTGGAGGCTTCTTATAGTGGTTGTTCCGGAAGTGAAAAAAAGATGGTGTGTACAACACTTAATCAACGCGGTTCCCCTGATGGCAGTTATATGCAATTTGAGAAGGCAAAAACAAAGTATATTTGTAAGGATATGTTATCAGGAGTAAAGTGAAGTCAGGAAGAAAGGGTAAAAGTAGATCATTCGACTAAAAATTCGACTAAAATGAAAAGGTCACTGATTTTCAGCGACCTAATTCAATTTAAGTGATCCCGCTGGAATTGCGAGAAGAAAATACCCAAACTGAGGGGTTTTCTCAAACTTTGAACAATAAAATAAAAACAATATTTTAGATTGCTTCCAACCCCAATTGAATATAATTACAAATCGTAATTATATCGGCTAAGATGTAAAATCTAAGATCATTTTTTTAATTTTAACATCAGAAATTAAAGTGTTCTTTGATTCAGAGGAACTTGCAGTAAAAATATATACCGGTTGTGTAAAAACTGACACTCTTATACGCCTGCTTATCTATGGCAAATTCGTGGCAGCTTCCCTTTTTCAGACTTGTATATTGTTAATATTCAGCTAATTACGGGAGAAGGGTTCGAATCCCTCACTCTCCGCTGGAACACTGTTCAAAAAGTATTAAATCCTTGCAAACTCAATGGTGGCAAGGGTTTTTTATTTTGGGTACTCCCCAAATTATTCAAAAATCCTCAAAGAAAACGGTCTAAATCGAGACCTTTTCTCCTCACTTTTCAAGGTCTCGCCAAATCGCTGAAATCCTTTACCACTTGATATCTCAGAAGATCGGATTAGGGAATTAGGACAGGAAAAAGAACAAACCTACAGGGACTCTCTGCCCGGCTTCCTGTAAAAATCAACTTTTTCAGGTGTAAGCGGTTGATTTCCTGCAATGATATCGGCAGCCTTTTCTGCGATCATCATAATTGGCGCATACAGGTTTCCGTTAGTTATATACGGCATTACACTTCCATCTACTATCCGTAAGCCGTCAAGTCCATGCACCCGGAACGTTAACGGATCTACCACAGACATGTTATCCGTGCCCATGCGGCAGGTGCAGGACGGATGCAAGGCCGTTTCCGCATCACGTTTCACCCAATCCAGTATTTGCACATCGCTATCAACGGCAGGCCCGGGTGAAAGTTCCCCGCCATTGAATGCAGCCATGGCCGGCTGATTCAGGATCTTCCGGGCACAGCGGATGGCCTCCACCCATTCCTTCCGGTCCTGATCTGTAGAAAGATAATTAAACCGGATGGCTGGTTTTTCCTTTGGATCCGATGACCTGATCAGCACAGATCCACGGGCATCAGAATTCATTGGGCCAACATGCACCTGGTATCCATGACCCCCTGATGGAGAACTACCATCATATCGTATAGCCACAGGCAAAAAATGAAACTGAAGGTTAGGATATGCAACCGTTTCGTTGCTTCGGATAAATCCTCCTCCCTCAAAGTGATTGGTTGACGCAGGCCCTTTGCGAAACAGCATCCACTGCAAACCAACCCGGGGTTTATTATACCATTTCAACGCCGGCCAAACGCTTACGGGTTGTTTGCAGGCATATTGGATATACACTTCAAGATGATCCTGCAAATTCTGCCCTACACCAGGAAGGTCGTGTAGCACCTCAACCCCTGCCGATTTCAACGTTTCAGGATCTCCTATTCCTGACAGCTGGAGCACCTGCGGAGAATTAATGGAGCCTCCACAACAGATCACTTCGCCTGCGGTAACCTTGTGCAAACTATTTCCTTTTTCAAATTCTACTCCCACTGCACGCTTCCCGGAGAAAAGGATTTTGGTGACGAGCGCACCACAGATCACTTCAAGATTTTTTCGTTTTCCCAAAACAGGATGCAGATATGCATCTGAGGCAGACCAGCGCCTGCCATTTTTGATGTTACGGTCAAACATTCCAAAACCTTCCTGTTGAAATCCATTCACATCGTCTGTGAGCGGATAGCCTGCCTGTTTAGCCGCATCAAAAAAGGCGCTGAACAAAGGGTTAGTGGCAGGCCCGGTTTCGAGATGCAGCGGCCCGGCACCACCACGCAAAGCATTTGTTCCGGCGGTTCTGTTTTCAGACTTTTTAAAATACGGAAGGCAATGGGCATAATCCCATGTTTCCATTCCCGGATCCTTTGCCCACTTTTCATAGTCCAACGGATTACCACGAATGAAAATCATTCCGTTAATGGAACTGGAGCCACCTAACACTTTTCCGCGGGCATGGTATACCTGCCGGTTATTCATGAAGGGTTCAGGCTCCGACTGGTATTGCCAGTCATAATATTTACTGCCAATCGGATAGGTAAGTGCAGCCGGCATATGAATGAAAATATCCCACCATGCATCTCTTCTTCCTGCTTCAAGCACCAAAACCCTGTGTTCCGGATTTTCACTGAGCCGGTTTGCCAGCACGCAGCCGGCAGACCCGCCTCCAATAATGATTGTGTCAAAAATTTTTTTCATCTTAAAAAGGGGATTCAACGTTTCCTAATTCTACGTACACCGTTTTCAGCTGGGTATACTGTTGAAGAGCAGCAAGGCTATTCTCGCGGCCCAAACCGGATTGTTTATACCCGCCAAACGGAATTTCAATGGGGGTTATGTTATAATTATTGATCCAGCAGGTACCTGCCTGTAATTGATGGATGACGCGGTGACCGCGTTTGATGTCATTGGTAAATACCCCTGCCGCCAGTCCGTAGGCGGTATTATTAGCCCTTTCAATCACTTCTTCTTCCGAGTCAAAACATAGTATGGAGAGCACCGGACCAAAGATCTCTTCTTTGCAAATTTCCATGGCATCATCGCAATCCGTAAAAATGGCAGGAGCCAAAAAGTTGCCTGAAGTAATATCCCGTCCTTTAAAATCTTTTTCAGGCCTGAACCCACCGGTGAGTAAGGTTGCTCCTGCAGCTTTTCCTGCCTCAATAAACCGCATTACTTTTTCCATGTGTGCCTTACTGATCAATGCGCCCAGCTGGGTTTCCGGATCTGCCGGGTCTCCTACCCTGATCTTTTCCGTTCTTTCCTTTAGCTGCCTTAAAAAGATATCAAAAATTTTGCGATGCACAAATACCCTTGTACCATTTGAACAAACTTCCCCCTGTGTATAAAAATTTGCCAGCAGGGCTGCTGATACGGCATTATGAATATCCGCATCTTCGAAAATGATGAGGGGAGATTTTCCACCCAGTTCCAGCGTAACCCTTTTGAGTTGGGATGCAGCACCTGCAAAGATTTTTTTACCGGTAGACACTGAGCCTGTCAATGAGATTTTTGCTATGCCCGGATGCTCCACCAACTTACTTCCAACCCGGCCGTCGCCCTGCACTACATTAAACAAACCATCCGGGGCTCCGGCTTCCATTATTGCCTTCGCCAATTCAAGTGCCGTTGCCGGGGTGAGCTCGGATGGCTTAAAAATCATTGCGTTTCCACAGGCTAGCGCCGGGGCTGCTTTCCATGCAGCGATCTGGATCGGATAGTTCCATGCGCCAATGCCCGCGCAAACGCCTAAAGGTTCGGGACGCGTATAACCAAAGGCGTTTTTCAAATCAAAATACTCCCCGTGTATGCCCGCGGCCATTCCTCCAAAATATTCCAGGGCATCTGCAGCCGAAGTAATATCCACAGCCAGGGATTCTGAAATGGGTTTTCCCACATCCTGCGTTTCTACCAAAGCAATTTGCTCCACCCTGGATCTTAAGATATCAGCTGCCTTTAATAAAACCCTGCCCCGTTCTGCTCCGGTTTTGGTACGCCAAACCCGGAAGGCCTTTTCTGATGATTGTACAGCTGCTTCAATATCCTCATTGGTGGCCTGGTATACTTCTCCCAATGGCTCATTATTGGCCGGGTTAAGGTTTATCCAGGTTTCCCTGTTTGAACCTGTAGTTAAAATGCCATCTATAAATTGAGTGTACTCCATATTTCTTTTAAGAGATGCTTTCTCTTTTATTTTTATGTAATTTATAATAATGAACGAACACACCCAGGCAAATCAACACCGCTGTATAAAGCCACGCTGCATACTGGTTATACCATCCTAAACCATAGGTTGCAGTGCGGGGCCATGATACATTGATGATCATAAAACTACTCCAGATCAGGGCCAGAATATTCACCGGGAATCCCCATTTGCCCAAACTGAATTTGGCGTCGATATCTACTCCTTTCCGGGCTGATGTAAACCTGTTTTTCAGTTGAACTGCCACCACGATCCAGTAGGCCAGGTTAGCCCAAAGCATACCGATAGAAGTTACGAGCTCAAATACTTTTGGAAATTGAATATTCACCACCAGGATAATGATTGCTGCCAATCCACAAAGCAGGGTAGCTAAAACAGGAACCTGGGTTTTGCGGGAAACTTCAGATAAGGACTTACTGAAAGGCAGGCGCCCGTCACGCCCCATGGCGAACATTAATCTTACTGCCCCGGAATGCACAGCAAAGGTACACACAAGGATGGCAAAAATAACGATACAAAGAAAAAGTTTGCCTGCCGTTTCACCGAGGACTGATTTCACCAGCATCGGTAATCCTCCGCTTATATTTCCCAAATCCGGCATGCCCAAATCCGGCACTGCCATCAGGGCAAAAAGTAAGACCAGTAATCCGGAAAATCCAGCAGCAAGAAGCGCCTGGAGGATAGCACGTGGCGCCTTTTTACGGGGATCATGCGTTTCTTCAGCCAAGGTTCCGGCAGTATCGAATCCATACAGCACATAAGAGGCTGTTAACGCTGTAGCGGCCATTAAAACCGTTAGGTCAGGAAAAGAATTGAACCCGGATCCGCCGGCCTGAATGTTGACGACTGCTTCTACAGGAGACCTTACTCTACTCAAAAAAAGCAGCACGATCAATAGGATAATGCCAACCAGTTCGGCAAAGACACCAATATTATTGACCACCGCCAGTAGCTTAATACCCCGGGCATTGATAATGGTACTTATAACAATTAGAATAGAACCCAGTAAAATGGCATTCACCGCAACCGATTTTGGGTCATTTAAGGTTCCAATGATCTGGAAGGAACTTGAAATTTGGGGCAGACTCACCTGGAGTGCCATGGCCACAGCAGCAAGCGTAACAATAAGACAAGCCAGGTAAATCCAGCCTGTCATCCATCCAAAGAAAGAGTTCCCGGTAAACTTGGCCCATTGATAAACCCCGCCAGACAACGGAAACCTTGAAGCGAGTTCTGCAAAACAGAGCGCCACCAGCAATTGACCCGCCAATACAAATGGCCAGGTCCAGAAAAATGCGGGACCGGCAACCCCATAACCCAAATGAAACATCTGAAAAAGACCCGTGAGAATAGAAATGTAAGAAAAGCCTGCAGCAAAACTCGAGAAACTGCCCATCGAACGCTTTAATTCCTGACGATAACCAAAACTGGCCAGATCGCTGTTATCAGTAACCGGAGAATCCTTCATATTTGAGTTACAGGTTTTGGTCTTACTAAATGAATATAGCTATAAAAAAGGGTGCGCCTGTTTTAGATTTTTACAGGTCCACCCTGATTTTTATGGTCTTTACCCTAAGGGAATATTAAATAACAACTTATATTTATGATATAGTTTAGTTTTTGTATCTGACTCCAAATTACAAAAAAAATCATCATGTCCCTTCCCGGAATTGACACAAATTTCACGCTGCCTGCGCGCTTTTATACGAGCACCGAGATTTTCGAGAAGGAGCTTGAACGGATTTTCTACAGTCGCTGGATTTATGTGGCATGTGAAGCGGACCTTCCGAAACCAGGGGATTATATTACTTTAAAAATCGGAACACGGTCGTTTTTTCTGCAGCGTGGCCAAAACGGGGAAGTACGGGGATTTTACAATGTATGCCGGCACCGGGGTCATGAACTGTTGCAGGGAGAAAGAGGCAACCGCAAAGGCATCTCCTGTCCCTATCACAACTGGACCTACGATCTTAGTGGAAAGCTATTGCGAGCACGTGGTATGGATGCCGATTTTTCCAAAGAAAATTTTGGGCTCAACCCTATAAATGTGGCCGTGATCGGCGGGCTTATTTATGTTTGCCTCAACTCACCAGCGCCCGATGATATTGAAACCGTGAAGAACCTGCTTACACCTTATCTCACACCATACCAGGTGGCTACAACTAAAATAGCCTGCCAGAAAGATATCGTTGAGGCCTGCAACTGGAAACTGGTTATAGAAAATAACAGGGAATGCCTGCATTGCGACACCAATCACCCAGAATTGTTGGTGCCGCTTTACAGCTCAGGTTTTGGCAAGGGGCTTGATAAGGATAATGTTCAGCCCTCGGAACAGCGCTTCCAGGAGACGCTGCAGGACAAGGAAAAGGAATGGGAATATCTCGGGCTTCCTTATGAATTGATAGAGTTCCCTGATGGACTGTGGTTTCGCACGGTACGACTACCACTGGCCAACCAATGTATATCCCACACACTCAAGCCTGAACATGCCTGCAAAAAGCTGCTTGGTAATTTCAAACAGCCGGAGGGAAGCGGTCTTTCTTTGTGGACCCACCCAAATTCCTGGAACCACTTTTTGAGCGATCATATCGTCACCTTCGCGGTCTTCCCGCTTTCGGTGAACCAGACGCTTGTGCGAACCAAATGGCTTGTAGCAGCCGATGCGGTGGAAGGTGTTGACTATAATCTTGATGACCTCACAAAAGTGTGGACCCAAACCAATCTACAGGATCAAAGCCTGGCAGAAGGAACTTACCGCGGCATTTGTTCCGGCGGCTACCTGCCGGGGCCAATCGCTGATGAGGAGTACCTTGTTAAGCAGTTTCTTTCCTGGTATACCCATCAACTCACCATAAACCCCGGGCACTGATGCCAAAAATTGTAATAATAGGAGCCGGTATCGTTGGCTGCTCACTTGCCGACGAACTGACCGAACGCGGATATACCGATGTAGTCGTTATTGAAAAAGGTCCCTTGTGGGCGCCCGGTGGCTCCACGTCGCACGCCCCCGGCGTTGTATTCCAGACCAATGGGTCGCGTACCATGGCGCAGTTCGCCCAACAGACCGTTGAAAAATTATATAGTCTTCGCCATAACGGCGAACCCTGTTTTCTTAAGGTAGGCAGCCTGGAGCTTGCCACAACGCCTGAGCGACTGGCGGACCTACACCGAAGGGCGGGGCTGGCCATATCTGTTGGCATTAACGCAAAAGTGATTTCTCCAGAGGAGGCATTGCGGATGCACCCGATGCTGGCTCAAGACAAATTATTGGGTGCTTTGTATGTGCCTGACGATGGCATTGCCCGCGCAAAACTCGCAGACCAATTAATGGGTGAGCGGGCGATCAGCCGCGGAGCAAAATTCATTCAAAACTGTGAAGTAACTGCTATAGATCAGAGCGATGGTCACGTTACAGGGGTTCAAACTACGCAGGGATCATTCCCGGCAGATATCGTTGTTTCCTGCGCCGGCATATGGGGACCGAAGATTGGAGCGATGGTGGGCATGCAGAAAGCGATACAACCATTGGCGCACCAACTCTGCTACACCGCACCCATGACCGAACTGGCCGCATACAAAACTGAAGCGGAACTGCCCGTGCTCCGTCATCAGGGGGCTGATCTGTATTTCAAACAAAGAGGCCACAGTCTCGCGGTTGGCTGGTACGGACACCGCCCGCTTCCGGTAAGGGCTGAGGACATTCTTCCCAACGACCGCGCCGAAATAATGCCGAGCCAGATGCCTTTTACTCCGGAAGAGTGGAAAGGTGCCATGGAAGGTGCAACTGAAGTTATTCCGGCGCTGAAAGATGCGGAGATTGCCGAGTCCATGAACGGTTTATTTTCCTTCACTGTAGATAACTTCCCGCTGATGGGTGAATGGTCGGGGTTGAAAGGATTCTGGGTTGCCGAAGCAGTATGGATCACCCATGGATGTGGTGTGGCTCGTGCCATGGCAGAATGGATCGTCAACGGGCATCCTACGCTTGCTGTACATGAATGCGATGTCAACAGATTTGAGCCCCACCAGTTGGGACCACAACATATTGAAGAACGCGGTGCGCAGAACTATATTGAAGTGTATGATCTGTTACATCCACTGCAACCTATGGCGTCACCACGTCCTATTCGCACCACCGGATTTTACCAGCGCCAGCAGCAGCTCGGTGGCTTCTTTCTCGAAGCTGCCGGCTATGAACGACCGCAATGGTACGAGACCAACGCCAGCCTGGTTGACCGCTACCCCTCTCCGCCCCGCGATGCGTGGAGCGCATCCTTCTGGTCGCCGGTCATCGGCGCCGAGGCTCGTGCCGTAAGGGAAGGCGTGGGACTGTTTGATATCACAACCCTGAAAAGGATCGAGGTCATAGGCAAGGGCGCCCTGGAATTCCTGGAGCGACTGACAACCGGTAACCTGCGCAAAAAAACCGGCTCTATTACCTATTGCCTCTTGTTGAACGAAAGCGGCGGCATAATGAGCGACATCACCATCATGCGCCGTGGCGAGCAGGACTTTTTCATTGGGGTAAACAGTAATATAGATATCAATTACCTGAAACAACTGGCACCCGACACTGTGTTTGTGCGTGATATTACCGCAGGCACCGTGGCGTTAGGGCTCTTCGGACCTAAGTCGCGGGAACTCGCCCAATCTTTAACCAGGGATGACCTAAGCAACGAGGCGCTCGGTTATTTCCGGCTGAAACATACGTATTTTGGTCATGTACCGGTAATGCTGGCCAGGCTTTCTTACGTTGGGGAGCTGGGATATGAGATCTATACCACTGCCGACCTGGCACTAAAAGTCTGGGACACGCTCTGGCAGGCAGGAAAACAATACGGGCTTATAGCAGCCGGTCGTGGCGCATTCAACTCCATGCGCCTGGAAAAGGGATACCGCAGCTACGGTACCGATATGACGAGTGAGCACAATCCTTACGAAGCAGGACTTGGTTTTGCAGTGCGCAAGGGTGGCGGTTTTACAGGCGCTGAGGCTTTGAGCAAAGTGGATCAAAATACATTAAGCAAACGCCTGGTATGCCTGGTGCTCGATAACCCTCAACATGTAGTGCTGGGCAAAGAGCCCGTGCTGCACGAGGGGAAAGTGGCAGGTTATGTTACCAGCGCCTATTTCGGTCATACCATTGGCAAACCACTGGCGTATGCCTGGGTGCCTGCAGCATTGAGCACGTTGGGTACAGCCCTTTCTATACGATATTTCGACAACGATTACCCGGCCACTGTAGGACAGGATCCGCAGTACGATGCTCAAATGACACGATTAAAATCATGACAAGTACGAACGATACATTAGCTCCCGGCACCATCGGCCGGCGACGGGCGGCCACGCTCCCCGAGCAGCCTCCACAGTTGTGGAAATCGGTCAGGCCAAAGAAAGCATACGATGCGGTCATCGTGGGCGGTGGTGGTCATGGACTTTCCACTGCCTATTACCTGGCAAAAAACCATGGACTCACCAATATTGCGGTACTGGAGAAGGGTTGGCTTGCGGGAGGTAATACGGCCCGCAATACCACCATCATCCGTTCCAACTATCTCTGGGATGAATCGGCAGGGATATATGAGCACTCCTTAAAATTATGGGAGACGCTGGAGGAAGATCTCGGCTATGAAATGTTCTTCAGCCAGCGTGGTGTGCTCACGCTTGCACATTCCATTAGTGATGTGCGATCGAAGCGCCGGAATTTCTATGCTAATGCCCTCAACGGTATAGATAGTGAATGGCTTACTCCTGAAGAGGTGAAGAAGCTGGTTCCCATCATCAATATCAGCCCGGATGTACGCTATCCCGTGCATGGCGCCACCTACCAGCCCCGTGGTGGCATTGCCAAACATGACTGGGTGGCCTGGGGTTATGCAAAGGCAGCGAGCGACCTTGGCGTGGATATTATTCAGGGCGCCGAAGTAACAGGTTTTGACATTCAAAATAATAAAGTGCAGGGTGTACAGACCACGCAGGGCAATATTGCTGCCGGCAAGGTGGGTCTCGTAGGCGCAGGGCATTCGTCAATACTGGCCAATCTTGCCGGGTTCTCCATTCCCATACAGAGCCGGCCATTGCAGGCGCTGGTGAGCCCGTTGCTGGAGCAGGTGCTCAATACGGTGGTGATGAGCGGCGCGGTACATGTGTATGTGAGCCAGGCACACAAAGGTGAACTGGTGATGGGAGCAGGCACTGATGCCTTTAACTCCTATGCACAGCGCGGTGGCTTTCATGTAATAGAACACCAATTAGCAGCTGCGCTGGAACTATTCCCGATATTCTCCCGTGCGCAGGTGCTCAGAACATGGGGAGGTATCGTTGATGTTTCTCCGGACGCTTCACCTATCATTGGTCTAACCCCGGTTGAAAACCTGTTTATTAACTGCGGCTGGGGAACAGGTGGTTTCAAGGCCACGCCCGGTTCAGGTTGGGTGATGGCGCATACCATGGCAAACGGAACCCCGCATGAACTGAACCGCCCCTTCGCACTCGACCGCTTTGTAACGGGGCATCTTATTGATGAACATGGAGCAGCAGGTGTTGCCCACTAAAAAATACTTTATGCTTTTAGGGGTGTTTAAATGTAGTAATGAAGATTTTTGTATAAAACCTGAAGACGCCATTATAACTGAACGATGAAGTGATTGCGATGCAACGAAGATGCCATAAAAAACCGCTGCCGGTATCTAAATGAATTATTTTTTGTTACCGGCAATTGTATTTCATAGCATCGTCCCTTGTGTCACACCCTTGTACTGCAGTACCAATGGCATCATGAATACACTAAAACAGGTGCTGCTAACGCAGTAAGTGAGCGGCAGCCTTATAAAATTTATAGTATGCTTTACATTCCTTGTCCCCATTGCGGGCTGCGCAACGAAACTGAGTTCCATTACGGAGCTGAGGCTGGCGTTGCTTACCCTGATCCTAACACACTGGCCGATAGCGAGTGGGCAAAATACCTGCATATCCGCGCCAATCCCAAGGGGTGGCTTGCCGAGCGTTGGGTGCACTTTGCCGGATGTGGCAAATGGTTCAACCTCTGGCGCAACACCGTTACCCATGAAATCGGGCCGGCATATCTTCCCTTTACCAAACAACCAAAAGCGCCCGGTACAACCGTGCAGGAGGGCTCGGGCAAATGAGCGGAATTACTTTCAGTTTTGATGACAAATTATACAATGGACATCACGGTGAGCCCATGGCGGCTGCATTGCTGCGCTGCGGTCTGCTGTCCATCACCAACAGCACCTATCATGGCCGTGCGCGGGGCGTGATCGGATTGGGCGTTGAAGAACCCAATGCACTCGTGCAACTGGTATCAGGCACAAAAGAATCCATGCGCCCGGCTACCGTGATTGAAGTAGTGGAAGGATTGGCGGCACGCAGTTTGACCGGCATCGGCGCACTGCCTGAAGATCCCGAAGAAGCACGTTATGATAAAACCAACCGCTATGTGGACACGCTGGTGATAGGGGCAGGTATTGCGGGACTTACGGCCGCAGATGAGGAGCTTCGTGCAGGCCGTGAAGTGCTGCTGATTGACGACCAGCCAGGACCTGGCGGTCATCTCCGGCACCTTGGGCTGGAATTACCTTCTGCCTTACAGGGTATGCTCGCGCATAAGAACCTTACTTATCTATCCAGGTGCACGGCAGTTGGATTATACGATCAGAATTATGTTGTTGCCATTGAGCGGCGAAGCGATCACCCTGGTAATGCCGCGCCGGCGAACCGCGCCCGCATCCGGGTATGGCATATCCGTGCCGAACGTGTAGTATTGGCGCCAGGTGCATTTCAGCGCCCGTTGATCTTCGCCAATAACGACAGACCCGGCATTATGCTATCTCATGCTGCAGCTACTTATGTGGCGGTGCATGGCGTAAAAATATTTAAGCAGGTTGTAGTAGCTACGGTTGATAACCAGGGCTACCGCGATGCGCTTAGGCTTCATACTGCCGGCGTATCCGTACAGGGTATTTATGATGTACGATCATCCGCCAGGGGAGTTAGTGTAGATGCCGCGAAGGCTGCAGGTATTCCTATACGTGTTCGTTCCACTGTGCTTGATACGTCTTCTAATGCGGAAGGAGTTTTAAACAGCGTCACCATACAGGATCTTGAGACAAAAGAAATATTTCAAACCGCTGCCGATCTGCTCGCTGTATCCGGTGGCTGGACGCCTATTGTTGATCTTGCAACGCATATCGGCATCAAACCAAAATGGAGTGAGGAACACGCCGCCTTCCTGGTAAACCACGCTACCGACCAGCTTCGCACCGCCGGCATGCTGGCGGGCGACTTCGGGGGCGATGACGATCCGGCAGTATACTTTGGGCCGACGCTCGATGCCGAACAGGCACGGCATGCTTACATAGACTTTCAGCGCGATACCACATTGCACGACCTGCGCCGCGCCGTTGGGGCAGGGTTGTTGAGTATAGAGCACATTAAACGATATACTACCATCGGCACGGCACACGACCAGGGTAAAACGAGCGGCATGCTCACCATTGGTGCACTTTGCCAACTGAACGGAAAGGACGGGCTCTCACCTGCCGAGGTAGGTACGCTTTCTTTTCGTCCACCTTATGTGCCCATACCTTTTGCTGCGCTTGCAGGGCGGGAACGCGGAGCATTGTCTGATCCCATCCGCATTACAGCACTCCATCAATGGCATGTGGAAGCCGGGGCGGTATTCGAGGATGTGGGGCAATGGAAACGACCCTGGTATTTCCCGAAAGCGGGTGAAAGCATGGATGAGGCGGTCCGGCGGGAGTGCGTAGCAGCCAGGCAGGGTGTGGCCGTAATGGACGCCTCTACCCTTGGAAAAATTGATATCCGGGGTGCGGACGCCGGGATTTTCCTCGACCGCATCTATACCAATATGTTCTCTACCTTACCGGAAGGGCAGTGCCGTTATGGACTGATGTGTAAGGCTGACGGGATCGTGTTTGATGACGGCGTTACCACCCGGCTGGGTAAAAACCATTTCCTCATGACCACCACAACAGGAGGTGCCGCCCGCGTGCTGGCATGGCTGGAAGAGTGGTTGCAGACAGAGTGGCCTGAGCTGGAGGTTTATTGCACCTCGGTTACCGAGCATATTTCGACCATTGCATTAGTTGGCCCGAAAAGCAGGCAACTCCTCCACGAACTGGTAAAAGATATTGACCTCTCAAAAGATGCATTTCCTTTTATGCACAACCGGGATGCAACGATTGATGGCATTCCGGTGCGGATAGCACGGATCTCCTTTTCAGGAGAGCTGGCATTCGAGATCAACTCAACCTGGGGAGATGCCCGCCATATATGGGAAAGACTATGGACGCTCGGACGTGCTTACGACCTGACTGCCTATGGCACAGAAACCATGCACGTGCTGCGGGCGGAAAAGGGATATGTTATTATCGGGCAGGATACCGATGGCACGCAAACGCCACCTGACCTCAATATGTCGTGGATTGTTTCCAAAAAGAAGGAGTTCATCGGAAAGCGCTCCTTACAGTTGCCTTACCTGAAAGCAGCGGGAAGACAGCAATTGGTTGGATTGATACAGGAGAAGGATGAAGAAGTGATCCCGGAAGGAGCATATATCACAGTATTGAATGCGCAACCGGATCAGTACAACAAAACTCCTCATACCGGTTTCGTAACGAGCGCTTACTATTCACCGGCACTTGGGCGTTCGTTCGCGCTGGCGCTGGTGGCTGATGGACTGAACCGGATGGGTGAAGTGGTGGCTGTGCCTATAGGAAAAAAACTGTTGCATGCTACTATATGCAACAGCGTATTTATTGACAAGGAAAATATCAGAAGAGATTAATCAAGCACATATGATCGCCAAACAAAGTCCGTTGGAAGGAAAACATACAGGAACCGCCGCTACTGTGGCGATCCGTGAATTGCCGGGATTGCATACCATTGATCTCCGTGTTGCACCCGGAAGCGTAGCCCAGCTTGTCGTTACCGGAGCATTGGGTATAGAACTACCGGCAAAGACAGGCCAGATCCAAACCACGTCAGTACCTGGTGGTGGAGGGGAAGCGCATGTCCTCTGTCTTGCTCCTGACTGGTGGCTTATGGTAGGGTTGGAGGAAGCGGAGCAGCAACTCGCACTATTGAAGAACCAATATCATTTCAGCGCGGTTGATGTGAGCGGTCAACGTACTACTATTGAACTGGAAGGGACTCATGCCCGCGAAGTGCTCGCCCACCTTTGGGAACAGGATCTGCGGGAAAAAAGTTTTCCTGTTGCAAGTGTCTCCCAGGGGCTCATGGCGAAAGCCCCGGTGGTCGTGTGCCATATTGCCCCGTTTTGTTACCGTGTCATGGTCCGAAGCTCTTTCGCTTTGCACTTGTGGAAGGCGCTGGCAGACGCAGCGGAGGAGTGGCTTATAGCACGAAAAATTAATGCTGGTTCTCCCTTTTAAATTCAAGCGGACTGAGTTTCATAATTCTCCTGAACTGGTAATAAAAATTAGACAGGCTGTCGAAACCGCAGGAATAGCCTATTTCCTTTATGGAACGCTGATCATATTTTATCATATTACAGGCTTTACTGATCCTGAATGCTGTAAGAAACTCCAGATATGTTTTATTGGTGCTGGTTTTAAAATACCTGCAGAAAGATTCCCTGGTTAGGTTGGCAATTTTTGCCACATCATCAATCCTGATATGCTCATCGTAATTGGCGTAAGTATAATCCAGGATGCTGGTGATTCTTGGGTCTTCTGCATATTTTGCGTGAACCGGCTCCGTTTTGATCAATGTTCTGCAGGTATTCCTTTCCGTAAGGATCTTCAGGATGTTTAATAATATGATTATCCTGTCGAGCGAAACAGCTTCAAAAATTTTTTCAATCATGGGAATGATCCGGGTCCTGGCATGGTCTTCAACAAATAACCCCTGGCAGGCGGTGGAAAGCAACTGTTGTATTTCCCTGAATTCAGGGCGCAGGAGCGTGTCGCTGCCAAGGAAGTTTTCATGAAACTGCAGCACCATGGCCTCCGGCGGATTGTCCTTGTTCTGCAGGAATCTTTCTTCATGCAGGAATGCGTGGGGAAGGTTCTTGCCAATGAGCAGGAGATCATTGTTTTTGAAATTCTCTACACTGGTACCAATGATTCTTGTTCCTTCTGAATTTTTTATCAGTATCAGTTCGATCTCCGGATGGTAATGCCAGGCATTCGACAGGTTTTCCCCGCAATCAATCTTTGCATTGAAGCAACTGTTACCGCTCCAGCTAACATGTTTAAAAGATGGTTTTGCAGTTTTCAACATAAAAAATCAGTTAATTATGGCCAACATAAAATTATAATGGAAACCGGTTTCCTAAATTACGCTATATATTTAACTATTACTCATAATCGGGATTATTTTTTATGATTTAAAGCAAGTAACCAGATGCGCTTCAGGTTGTTGTCGGCTGGTAAGGACTACAGACGGGCAATTAGCCTTAGGCGCTGTTCTTATTCCCCAAAGCATACATACGACAATTTTTAATTTATTGGCAATCGGTTTCCTGAATTAAAAAATAAAAACTACTTTTGGAACGCCCCGAACGGTTTGCACCAACCGGCTATGAAAAATAACAGTATGAAAGGAAAAAGAATAACGATTTATGATATTGCAAAGGAAGTGGGTATTGCGCCTTCTTCCGTTTCAAAAGCGCTGAACAACCTGCCATCTGTGAGTAACAAAATAAAGGCTTTGGTTAAAGCCAAGGCCAATGAGCTCAACTACAAGTACAATTCAAATGCGGCCAACCTGAGAAGTGGCTTTTCAAGAACCATCGGTGTAATTGTTCCTAAGATCAATGTGGCTTTTTTTTCTAACGCAATTGCCGGCATGGAGGAGGTTTGCTTTGAAAACAATCACGGGCTTATTATTTGCCAGTCAGATGAATCTTATGAAAGGGAAGTACAGTGCATCCAAACGCTCATACACCAGAATGTAGACTGCATCCTTATCTCACTCTCGCAGGAAACCAGGGCAACACAGCATTTGCTGGAAATAAAAAACAATCAGATGGGGTTAGTTCAGTTTGATCGTGTAGATGAAAGTTTTGCAAGCCATCGTGTGGTAAATGATAACAGTCATGCTGCTTATGAAGCCGTGAAACATTTAATAGAGCAGGGGTATAAAAAGATCGCTTTTTTAGGCGGCTCTGATCATCTTACCGTTTACAACGACCGGAAACAGGGTTACCTGCAGGCAATAAAAGAAGCCGATCTTAATATTCCGTATAATTATATCCTGGATAATGAATTTAAAACGGAAACAGCGCTGAAAGCTGCCACCGAGCTGTTGCAGTATAAGGATCCGCCCGATGCTTTTTTTACTGTTACCGATCATGCGGCGCTTGGCGTTCTTAAAGCGGCATGGTCACTGGGGCTGCGTGTTCCTGACGAGGTGGGTATTATCGGCTTTTCTAATGAAACATTCACGGAAGTTACCTTTCCAACCCTTTCCTCTGTTGACCAGCAGAGCAGAAATCTTGGCAAAGCCGCCGCCAACATGTATTTCAATCATATGCTTGCGGCAGCGCCGGTTAATACTGTTGCGCAAAATTTTGAGATGCAGGTCATTGAAAGTTCGCTTATTGTTCGCGAATCATCGGAGAGAGTGCGCGCCATGTAACATGGAGCAATAGCCTGGTGAATGCGTTGTTTATGCCGCTTCTTTATTGATGCCATTTTCAGCGTATTCGTGAAGCGCATCATCTTTTTTAAGCGGGCCCAGTACAAACAATATAATACATACCGCTATTAACGCCATTATTCCATATCCCACAAAAACAGCATGGTAAGCAAAAGTATAATTGTATGCTTTTGAAATATTTTCAATAGTAAAGCCCGATAAGGCCTGGAATATGGCGCCGCCCAACCCGGCGCCTACGCTGGCTACACCCCAAACGGAAGCTGTTGCGCTCAATGGCACTACGTCTGCCGGAAAAGCCATGGTATTGGATGTATAGGCCGCATAACCAAAGCCGGCAATGCTTAGCACCACAAGCGCGGTTGCAGGACTGGTAATAATAAATGGCCCCAGCATAAGGGAAAGCGCCAGCAACGATCCAAAAAGGCCTGTTGCTATCTTCCTTGCTTTACCCACCGGTGTTCCGCGTTTAATAATAAACTGGGTAAAGAGCCCTCCCAGTATGTTGCCGATATCTGCAACAATGAAAGGAAACATGGCAAACCATCCAATTTTATCCAACCCCCAGCCATGAACATCTACCAGGTATCTTCCTATCCAGAAGGTAATAAAATACCAAACCGGGTCCATGAAAATTTTTGAAAAAGTAAACCAATAAACAAATTTTGTTTTTATGAGCTTAAGCGGGGGTATGGTGCGTGCCTTTGACGCTTTTTTTGCGCTTTCAGGTGTATAATAGGTAAACCAGAATGCGGCAAGCCATATATAGCCCAGCGACCCGATGATAACAAAAGTGAGCTGCCAGCCATAACGCATGCCAAGCCATGCTATGAGTGGTGGCGCTACTACTGCTCCTATTGCGGCGCCGCTGTTGAATATACCGGTAGCGGTAGATCGCTCCTCAGGTGTAAACCACTCGCTGGTAAGCTTTATGGCTGCCGGCCAGTTACCCGCTTCCCCTATGCCCAGTAAAAACCGGCAGATGCCGAAATGAAAAGGTAAGCGCGCAACCGCATGAAGCAGGGAAGCGGTTGTCCAGAAAGCCATGCATATCGAATATCCCAGCCTGGTACCGAGCCTGTCAATAATAAATCCGGACACGAGGTTGGAGGCCATATAAGCCACAAAAAAAGCGGTTGCAATATAGCCAAAGGCATCATTAGGGATAAGCGCTCTCAGCTCGCCATTAGCACTTAGGTAATTAAATGCCAGCCGGTCAACATAATTTAATACAGTTGCCGCAAAGGCAAAAAATAACATCAGCCATCTGATCCTGGGCAGTGCAATAGATGAAGGGGTGGCAAGCGGTTTACTTTTCATTTTTGACATATAATGCATACACGTACCTTCATGTGGTTTGAGTTGCTGAATAGCTGATGATGGGGATGTGCTGCACCATCAATGTTTATGAAATGATGTACGGCGAACGGTAATGTCCTTTAAGAAAGGTATTGGCAGCTTTATTATTGGTAAACCTTTCCGTTGTAGCATTAAATTCCAGGTATTGGTTACCCACCCGGTAAGCAATATCGGCAAGGTGTACAAGGGAAGCGCTCAGGTGTCCCTGTGTTACATCGCCATTTGGAGCTTTGCTTAAGCGGATGCTGTCAATAAAGTCCTTCTGATGAAATTTGTCGGGGAAGTACCCCTTATCCATATCAACAATTTTTCCGTCCACTTCCATTACCTGCCATCCAACGCCATGGCGCCCGAGGTACATGATGCGTTCGGTTCCGTAAATTTCAATCCGGGTAGAATTTTGCGGCCAATAGGGCCATTTGCTTCCGTATCTTACCTCCCGTCCTTCTTTGGTCATATACGGTGTGCAGGAACCGCTTTCGCAGGTCATGGAAAAATTGGGGAACTGGTAAGTAATGTTCAAAAACTCCGGCGTTTCTTTTTGAGAGTGAAAGCCAACATTCCCGCCGGTGCAGTAAACCGATGCAGGATGACCCGGATCTCCCATGGCTAACCGTGCCAGGTCCATTACATGGCTGGCATCGTCTGATAACGCGCCTCCTCCGTAAGACCAGAAATCGAGCCAGCCGCCACGGCCTGTCATGCTATGTCTGTTGGGATTATAGGGAACGCTTTTTGCAGGTCCCTGCCACGCGTCCCAGTTCAGTCCTGCAGGCACGGCAGTATCGGGTTCCGGCATCCATTTTGACCCTCCCAGCAGGTTGTAACATTTTACATGAACGATGCTGCCTAATTTTCCCGATTTAATATAATCACGTGCAGAAAATGCATAAGGGGCGCTCCTGTTTTGAAAACCGATCTGCAATACTTTCTTATATTTTTTTGTGGCCGCAATGAGCTGCTGACCTTCCCATATAGATAACGTTGGATTTTTCTCCACATACACATGCTTACCTGCCTGCAATGCCCATACGGATGCCAGCACATGCCAGTGCTCCGGCGTACATATTACTGCTGCATCCACGTCTTTATCGTCAAATGCCCTGCGCATATCTGTAATAAACTTTGGCGCGTACCCCTGCTTTTTTGCATAGGCTTCTATTTCAGCAGGAATGGCAGCGAGGGTTTCGTTTACATCGCACAAATATTTTACTTCTACATTTTCATTTTCCTTTACTATTCCGGATAGTACATCCCGGCCACGGCCTCCGCACCCTATAAGGGCCAGCACAATTTTATCATTGGATCCGCCCTGTTTTTTTGTTATAAAAGAGGAGCCTAAGCTAACCCCCATTGCCCCGAGCGCCACATGGCTAATGAAATTACGTCTTTGCATAGCTGCTTTTTTTGAAAATGGATAATAGTAATATGTGTTTATTGAAGTTCATTGCATCAGCGTTTAAGATGATCATCGAGGAACTCAAATGTGCCCTTGCCATGAATGCTGTGCGGGCCGGCGAAATGTTCTATCCGCACGGATTCTTCAAGTCCGGTGAGATCATAATGCCTTTTTACTTTTCCGTATTCGTAATTCACCCACTCATCTGTGCCAACCCCGTCAAAGTGCCCCCGTTCTACCATAAAAGGGCGGGGAGCGATCAGCGCGGCCATTTCGGCGTAGTTAAAAGTATGTCCAAGATTCCATTCCGGCATATCATACTCTCCCGTATACACATAACCGAAATGATGTTCCGTAGTGGACACTTTTCGTACCCATTCGTTAAAATCCGCAGAGCAAATGGAGAGGGCGTATCCTTTCACGACAGCCGGTACACGCATGGCGGTTTTACCTCCATAAGATAGTCCATAGAATGCAATTTTTTGAGGATCCACAAAAGAAAGTTGCTGCAGCCATTCAACTATTCGTTGGTGCTGGCTGATAATGACCGAAAATAAAGTAAGTCCAAGCGGATTTGCTTTGCGCTGAATGACACGGAAGGAATCTTTACCACGGTAAGGGTTATGCGGCGCAAAGGTAATATATCCTTTTTCTGCCAGCCGCGTGGCATAGCCTTTATAGTAATGAAAGGCCTGTGCGGTTGAATCGGTAGTAACCACATCGGCCGGAAGGCCTTCGAGACCATGCTGGCATACTACTACCGCCCGCTTTTCACCCGGTTTAATACCTTTGGGCACTGTTAAAATGCCCCAGGCATATACATCAGGACTGAAAACATCCAGTGTTACTTCATAGCTGATCCATTTGTCTGACTGCTGGTATATCCTCGCTTTTACATTAAGTGGATCGGAGGGCGTTGGCAGTTTTCCTAATACCTGCCAGAACCGTTCGCGCTCTTCTTCTTTCACCTTTTCCTGCGCAGCAGCATCGCCTTTTAGTTTCTCCCAGAAATCTTTATTCCGGGTACGTTCACACACAGCCAGTACATGCTGTATATGATTGTTCATTTCGCGAACGATACGCTCCTGCCTTTCTTCATCGTTTATCCAGTTAATGGGTATAGCTGCTTCTGGCGCAGGCAACATCTTTTTAGGCAGCTCAACATGAAGCGCCTTCGCAAAAGCCCGGAGTGAAGGGGTAGAAAATGGTTGTAATACGGGTTCTGTACTGTTGTGTACGAAAGTAAGTTGGGCGGTAGCCGGCAGCATTGCTTTTGCCCGCAGGAATTCCGTATGCGCGCTTTTAAACATGGGCGATGTCAGAATACCGGGCGTGGCGCCCCGGTTGGAGTGTATGATTTCAGGAGCTGTGGCATGTTCAATGATCAATGATCGCGGCCATGTCATAACCGCAAGCTCCGCATCGCCAAATGTTTTCAATAAGCCGGAAACATTCCGGTATATAGGCTCCTTCCACAACTCCTCCCGCGCGTTGAAATATCCGCTCACTAAGGTAGCCGCAATACGCTGGTCAATTGCTGCTGCGTATAATGCCAGCAGGCCGCCTTCGCCATGACCTGCAATGCCGGTAGGCAGCGCATCGCCTTCCGCCTGGTTGCGGGTATGGAACCAGTCAATAGCTGAAAAAATTTTCTGCAGCTCATAGCCGATCACGTGCCTGCCTACCGTATAGGCCTGCCTGTATATCCACTCCCGGTGAGGTTGTTGGGTAGAAGTGCCCAGTGAAGGATTGCCTGAATATTTAAAATCGCGGTTTACCAGCGACGGGATCAGGATCTCAAAGCCTGCTTTAACCAGATGCAGCGCTGCTCCAAAACCTGGCGCACCTGCTTGTTGCATGCCTGCCAGCACTTCGGGCGACACGTCGGCATCGGGTATCATCACTATACGCGCAAGGGCTTTTCTTTTGGGTATCAGCAATAATCCTTCCGATGAAAGTCCTTCTATCACTTTCCAGCGCACGGCATAGATCCTGTATCTTTTTGCTTCAACTAAAAATGGTTGTAGTTCGCTATTGCTTTGTACTTCCAGTCCGGGGCTTACGCTTTCCTCTGCAATACCCAGCGACAGCTTCAAAAGCTCATGTTGGGCCGATATGGATATTTTAAATGCCGCTGCTGAGCTGAAATCTGCTTTCCACAAAGCCGAACGCTGTTTTTGCAAACGCTCCGTTTCTTTTAACAGGAAATGATTGATCCCTTCTACCATGGCAGCCGAAAAGTCGCCCTGCCCGGTAAGGGGTAAGCTGGTAAATGGAATGCCCGGTTGGCCCGATGCTTTCGAAAATAATAAGAACAGGAAAAAGAAACCTGCTATAGCTGGAGTGCGCCTGCCTGTATTATTATGAGGCTGTCTCAAAAGGTCCGGTATAGAAGATATGCCACTAAGACACAAGGGCACAAAGTCCTGATCTTCAGGTTTTATTTTCTTCGTGTTTTCGTGACTTCGTGGCAAAATATTACTTTTGAGACAACCTCGTAGGGAATTTTGTAGCATGTTTTTTTTTTATTGCCGTCTATTGTCAGGTTTATTAAAAATTTTATCATAAGCATTGCTACCATTCTGTAATGCTTCCATCGGGATTACGCCACACCGGGTTTTTCCAGCTATGCCCGGTTTTTGCCATTTCTCTTACTTTTTCCTCATTGATTTCCACACCCAGTCCGGGCAAAACGGGCCGGCTGATATAACCGTTTTTTATATCAAATACTTCAGGGTTTAAGAGATAATCAAGCAAATCGGTTCCTTCATTGTAATGAATGCCAATGCTGGACTCCTGTATAAAAGCGTTAATGCAGCTAAAATCTATATGAAGCGCTGCCGCGAAAGAAACAGGACCGAGCGGGCAATGCGGGGCCAGGGCTACATCATAAGCTTCGGCCATAGCCGCTATTTTTTTTACTTCTGTAATGCCTCCGGCATGGCTTACATCGGGTTGAATAATATCTACTGCCCCCTGTTCAAATAAACGTTTAAAATCCCAACGGCTGAACAAACGCTCGCCGGTTGCAATAGGCGCTGCAGTATATTGCGCTAAACCCGAAAATGCCTCAAAATTTTCCGAAAGCACAGGCTCTTCAATAAACATCGGTTTCAGCAAATCGAGCTCGCGCATGAAAGCCTTAGCCATGCCTTTATGTACTCTCCCATGGAAGTCAATTCCCAGTCCTCTGTCGTATCCGATAGCATCTCTCACAGAAGCGATGGCTGTTACGGCTTCTTCAATTTTTTTTGGGGTATCTATCCATTCCATTTCTGAGCAGGCATTCATCTTCACTGCAAGAAAGCCGTCTTCCATTCTTTTCCTTGCACCCGCTACAACCTGTGAAGGTTTGTCGCCGCCTATCCAGCCATAAATTTTCATTTTATCCCTTACGGCGCCTCCCAGTAATTCATATACAGGAACACCGAGCGCTTTACCTTTGATATCCCATAATGCCTGGTCTATGCCGGCAATAGCGCTCATAAGTATAGGACCGCCACGATAGAACCCTCCCCTGTAAAGTGTTTGCCAGATGTCTTCAATATGCCGGGCATCTTTTCCTGTTAAATAAGATGCCATTTCTTCAACAGCCGCTTTTACCGTATCGGCTTTACCTTCAATTACAGGCTCTCCCCATCCTGTGATGCCACTGGCGGTTGTTATTTTAAGAAAAAGCCATCTGGGCGGAACTTTAAACAGCTCAATTTTTTTGATTTTCATATTTTAATGAATATTACCCTGGTTGTGATTATACTTTCGTTTATCCCCAACAGTAAGTAAACCGCTTCGGATTTCTTCCCGGTATTTTTATTTTTTTACAGGCATGATACAGGCAGGTATTATTAAAAACACGTTGCCGCCCCGGCTATACGATGCGCATTGTCATGCCGCCATCTATTACTATATTTTCTCCGGTAATAAACCTGTTTTTAACTAAGGTACAGATAACAGCCGCTACATCTTCCGGCGTACCTTCTCTTTGAAGCGGTATCCTGTTGCTGATATTATTTTTTACCTGCTCCGGCGTAAGAAAATCCTGGAACCGTGTACGTATTACGCCCGGTGATACACAGTTAACTGTTATATTATCCGGCGAAAGCTCTAAGGCCAATGCCCTGCAAAATTGGGGAATAGCTCCTTTTACCACTGCGTATGCCAGCGCGTTTTTTACTCCTCGTATTCCTGCTGCCGAAGAAATAAGCACAATCGCTCCTTTCTTATTGGCTTTCATACAGGGCACAGCGGCCCTGCATAAGTGAAAGATAGCATGCACATGTATATCAAATGCCTGGTACCATATTTCCCTTGCACCGTTTAACAGGCTGCCTGGTGCCGGAGCGCCTGCGCTATGCACTAAAATGTCAATACTTCCATAATGCATCTGTACTTCGTTAATAGCCCGTGTACATTCTTCTTCTTTACTGAGATCCGCAGTAACCGTAATGCACGGTATGCCCATTGCTTCTATTTTTTTTCTTACTGTTCCATCACCGGTGTGCCGGGCAACCAAAGCGATATGCGCACCTTGTGCTGCTAATGCAATCGCCGTTTCTGCACCTATTCCATGTGTTCCTCCTGTAATAAGGGCTACCTTATTATGTAAATCCATAGATTTTTTTTATCGGGTTAACAAAGGTTGTATTCAGGGATAGCTATGCCTGCAAAAGAACCAATTATTTCAACATGGTTAATGCTGGTTATTAACAGAAGGGCTCTTTTATGTTACCATATTAACAGGGGCTGTTGGGGGCCGGGTTACATACCTGGTGCTGAAGGTAAAATTCATGGTTGCAAGGATAATATTTTGTAATTTTTCCCGGATATTTTTCGGTTCCTTGCGCTACGGCGCGCTGCTTCAGGCAGCCGGTGCCGGCAATAGAAATACAGAACATTAAAAATATGGGAAAAGCAAATTTTATTTTTCAACTGTTGTTACCGGCCATTTTATTTTCTAATGTCTTACCGGCTCAGTCTAAAGTTAAAGAGGAAGCGTTTACCGTTTCCCTTCAAAAGCGGCCTCCATCCGGGGAAGAGCAGGGCGCTTTCATTATTTCGCACGAAGTACAGCAATGGCTTCCTTCACAAACAGCGATCATTATATGTGATATGTGGGACAGGCACTGGTGCACGGGCGCTACGCAAAGGGTAGGGGAGATGGCGCCTTATATTAATGAAGTTATTGCTGCCGGCAGGCAAAAGGGGATGCTGATTGTTCATGCCCCGAGCGATTGTATGGATTATTATAAGGATCATCCGGGCAGAAAGCTTGCCCAAAAATATGAGAAGAAGAAATATAACCAGCTGCTTGGCGAAGGATTGCTTGATTCGGAAAAAGGTGCGGAATGGCCCATTGATCAGTCGGATGAAGGTTGTGAAGACGTGGGTGAAACGCCGCATAAGGCCTGGACAAAACAGCATGATGCTATTGAGATCAGTAAGGAAGATGCCATCAGTGATTCCGGTGCCGAGTTGGCCGGTCTTTTTAAGGCAAGAGGGATCAGAAATGTTATTCTTACCGGTGTGCACACCAATATGTGCGTGATCGGCAGGTCTTTTGGGTTAAGAAATATGGTAAGACTGGGGATGAATGTTGCATTGCTCCGCGATCTTACGGATGTAATGTACAATTCAAAAATGTGGCCTTATGTATCACATTTTACCGGCAATAGTCTTATGGCGGAATATATTGAGAAATATGTTTGTCCATCCATTGTTTCAACTGATTTTACCGCACGCAAACAGTTCAGGTTCAGCCATGACCAACGGCCCATCATTGCTTTTTTAACGGCAGAAGGCGAATACCGCGCCAATCAAAAGCTGCCGGAGTTCGGACGCCAGCTGCTGCTCAAAGAAAATATGAACTGTGAATATGCAACAGGTCTTCCGCTAATGGAAGGCCCCGGCAGGCATAACCTGGAAAATATGCAGATACTCGCTGATGCAGATCTTGCTGTTATATTTATCCGTAGAATTGCACTGGAGCCGGAAAAGATGGCTTTGATCAAAGATTTTGTAAATCGCGGAAAGCCGGTATTGGGAATACGAACGGCCAGTCATGCTTTTGATGCAAAAGGAAATGTTCCCAGGGAAGGGGGAGGTATTGCGGCTTCTACGGAAAAGGTTTCCGGCTTCTTAGAACAATGGCCCGAATTCGACAGCCTTGCATTGGGTGGCAATTACCAGGGGCATTATCCGCATCTCGAAGAAAGCACCCTTATTCATATCGTTCCCGGAATGGAAGGTCACCCTATACTTAAAAACATACCGGCGGAAGGATTTGCAAGTAAAAACTGGCTATATAAAAATGCGCCTTTACGTTCACCCCATGCCCAGGTGCTGCTAACGGGAACGATTCCGAATGAAAAACCTGAACCTGTTTTGTGGATTAACAGCAGTGGAAAAAACAGGGTGGTATATACCTCGCTTGGTCACTGGGACGATTGGAAAACCGAAGCGGTACAAAAGATATTTGTGCAGGCTATTCATTATTTACTTAATCCGCAATAGTTTCATACCGTGCCTTTAGCTGTCAGGTATAAGGTATGAGAAAGTTCGAAATCCGATGCGATCCCAACGGTGAGCCAAAAATGATAAACTAAAAAATACGGGAAGAAGATTCATCCCATCATTAGTAGTTACTCACCTGATAACTGTAAATCCAAAGATGAAATTCCGAAATCCGAAGCCAAATGCAACCATAAACTACAAACCATAAACCGTAAACGACAAATAATAAACGATAGGTCCAGACCGAAACGGATATTCACTGAGACCTGCAACCTGAAACCTATTTCACCCCCCTCACCTGCATCTGCAAAGTATAAACAGATTCCGATGCTGTTATGAAGAGGGTCTTCCTGTCTTTTCCGCCAAAACATACATTGCCTACCCAACCCGAAGGAACAGGAATATTACCTATTTTTGTTCCCAACGGATCATAAATGGTTACACCTTTACCCGTTATATACAGGTTGCCTTTACTATCGAGCGTCATACCGTCTGAACCCTGCAGCACAAAAAGCTGCCGGTTCGTTAAACTACCGTCTTCATTTATTTGATATTTGTAGGTTTTATCAGCGCCTATATCGGCCACATAAAGATGTTTACCATCGGGCGTGCCAATAATACCATTCGGCCGCACAAAGTCGGCATCCACTACAGTGGCTTCCTGGGCTCCTTTGGCTAAGTAATAGAGCTTCTGTGCATCCATGTCCGGCTTCTTTCTTTGCCAGTAATCTCTCTGGTAATATGGATCGGTAAAATAAATACCCCCTTTTTTATCAATCCATAAATCATTGGGGCCATTGAACCGAACGCCCTTGAAACCATTCAGCAATACTGTAACCTTTTTTTCAGGACTGATGGACCATAGTTCATTTTTTTCATCGGCGCAGGCCACCAGGTTACCTTCGTTATCGAAATACAGACCATTGGAGCGACCGGATTTATCCATGAATACAGACAGATTCCCGTTTGTATCATATTTCCATATTTTATCATTAGGCTGGTCGGTAAAAAATATATTCCCTTTGTTATCTGCCGCGGGTCCTTCGGTAAAACTAAACTGATCAGATACTTTTTGTAGTGCTGCACCGCGTTTAATGAGCTTTGCCAGGCTAACGCCGGTATCTGCCCGGGCAGTTGTTATTGCCGGAACAATATTCTTTCCGGCCTGCTGTTTTAGCGTTACGGCCACAACGCCCGAAATAAAAACACCTACAACAAGAATAGCTTTCATCATAGCTGAATATTTTATTCAATTCAATATACAATTTAATCCTTTTCAACCATTGCTTTTATTACACCCGCGGACGGATTGAGCCATTCGTTGAACACCTCTTTTACTTCATCAAATTGTACCCGGTGAGTGATATAGGGAAGCGGGCGGATCACCCCGGCTTTTATCGTATGAATAACATGTTCAAAATCCTGCCGGGTGGCATTTCGGCTACTCATTAACGTTGCTTCCCGTTTATGAAATTCAGGATGACTGAAGCAAAATTCCTCGCGCTGTAACCCGATCAGCACATACCTGCCGCCATGCGCCAGGTATTGCAGCCCGTTATTGATCGCTTTACGGTTGCCCGTTGCATCAATAACCACGGTGGGCATATCTCCGTTTGTAATTTCTGCCAGCCGCTTTATTGCATCTTCTGCAGATGGATTGATCGTATATGCAACGTTCATCGTGTTTTTGCAAAATTCAAGTCGCGTTTCATTAAAATCCATTGCAATCACGCGGGCGCCGGCTATCCGTGCAAATTCCATAGTACCTAATCCAATTGGGCCTGCACCAACCACCAGTACAAATTCATCTTTCATAACCTCAGCACGCCGTATCCCATGCGCTCCGATAGCCAGGGGTTCTACCAGCGCCAGTTCATCATAACTCAGTCCTTCACTTTTTACCAGTGTATCTTCCGGCACAGATAGATAGTCTGCCATCCCGCCATCCACATGCACACCGCATACCTGTATGGTAGCACAACAATTGGGTTTACCATTGCGGCAGGCTATGCATTTTCCACAACTGAAATAGGGAATAAAGGTCAATGCTTCTCCGGGTACAAACCCGCTTAACCCATCGGCATCCACCAGGTCGGCGGCCAATTCGTGCCCTAATATTCTTGGATAAGTAAAATAAGGCTGTGTTCCCTGGTAAGCATGCAAATCGGTGCCGCAAATACCAATGCGTTTTATTTTGAGGATGGCATGCCCCGGCTGTAATACAGGCGCCGGCAGGTCTTTATATTCAAAAGCTCCGGGGGTGCTGCATACTAATGCTTTCATTACAGCAAGGTATTTCTATTTTTTAAAACCACCATTCATTCAGCAGAAAGGCACTATGTTAAACAAGCTCTTAAAATTTGAAATAGGTGTTTGCCATAGATCTTTTTTAATAATTAATTGCTTATGAAATAAAACATTTTGCTCACAAAAAAAATAATAATATAAATTATTTTCTTAGTCCCGGAGGGACTTTTGGTGGGTAGGACATCCCGGAGAATACATACAAACGTTCCTACGGAACGAGCTCTTTTCTATTTCAACATTTACTACCCATGAAATGTTCCTATGGAACAGAACGCGTGCTGGCAAAGGCTCAAAGTCTTCGATTTTAAAAATGTAAAAATCACAGCGTGCAAAGTATTAATTAGGATTTGTTCAACAACTATGGAAGCCTTATGAATTTGTGGTGAAAGTAGTATTAATTGCCACTAACCTGTCCGTCGAAGGAGGATGCACGAATATCGCTGCAGGGTTTTACAAGAATTATATAAAAATATTTGCAGGTATCAGGCACAAAAATGCAATTAAACAAATTGATAAACTTATTGAGCAAGCCCTGATCAGCTTCGTTTTTTCAAAATCGATACCAATCCTTATTCTATCCATTCCAAATACAGATCTATATTTTTACCGGTTGGCTTACCCTCTACAATACGGAGTTGTCTGTCTGCATTTTTATAATGATAAGCAGCTTTGATAACTGCAAAATCTTTTTCCGTTTCACCGGGAGATTCATTTCCCGCGCCATCTGTAGCATGGGCGATCACCAGCTTTCTCGGGGCTATACCGGCGGCAAGATCGGGAAGATCATAGGCGGTAAGCGCGTTGGGCACTGTGCTGTGAATGAAAGCCGGGGTATAGAAACGATGCATTACAACAGCACGGTAAGAAGTATAAGGTTCAATAAGCGCTACACTGCTGATTGATGAATCAAAAGCCGCCGCATGCAACAATACAGGAGCCATTTCTTTTTTAGCAAGGCCATAAATGGTCTGCACATTTTCATTTCTCTGTAATAGCCGGGCAAGGCTTACCACATTGCCGGCCCTCACTCCTACAATGCTTCTGCCAATGAGCATGGAAGCAAACCATACATTATAGGAAACGTCTTTGATAAAGGAATCCCCTTCAAAAATTCCGGAACCCATCTCCCCCACGCCTATCAAATCGGGCGCAAGCACCGTAAATCCTTTTTTTACAAACCATTCCATCTCACCGCCTTCCGCGGCTTCGGCTTGTTTCCCCGAAGGATGTAAATACAAAAGCGCTTTATGATTCAACTTGTCCGGCTTCAGTAGCAGGTAAGGAATAATATAATTCCCTTCGCCCTGCAAAAAATATTTTTCTATTACATAACCATCTCTTTGAAACCGCCCGGTAAAAACAGGTTCATAGTTTTGCAGTGGCGGCGCATAGCCCGAAAGTTTACGTGCCGTCTGTACTGCATTTACAAGGTGGCTGCTTAACGCATTGCGGGAAGTTTTCAGTTGTTGTTCTAATTGCTCCGCATGTTTACGGTTCAAGCTAAAAACCGTTTCACTTTTTAACGAGGTGGCTATTTGACCGGTTTCGGTAACCTGTAATTCCTGCGCAGTTAATGTATCCGTTTCGTCATCGTTCGGATTGCCGGGATTGTTTAAATGCTTTTGAAAAAAAGCATACATGGCTTCCCTGTTCTTTTTGGTAGATGCATGCGGCGCATCATCTTCCATCATGTTAAAATTATCTTCCTTATTATAAGCCTTATAAATTCGGGATACTTCTTTTGCTGTTTCCCTCGCGCCTTCAATGCTAAATATATCGCGGGTAGTGGTGATCATTAATGTTGGTTTGGGCGCCCTCGCTAATAAAAGGTCAGCATGGTCTATCTCCCGCACAAGAGCGGCACTCAGATTCTGTTCTGCATCCTGCGGACCTATACTTTGAAATATACGGGTGAGGTTAGTGATATAACATTCCGGGGCAGCGGCTTTTATCCGGTCATCAAATGCGGCAATATATGCGGACTGTGTTCCTCCGCCGGAGCGGCCGGTTATACCTATTTGTTGCGCATCCACCTCTTTCCTGGTAAGTAAATAATCCACTGCTCTTATACCATCCCAAATCATATACTTTGCCTGGGAACTACCTGCAATAATAGCCTGTGCACCGGCGTAGGAATGCTCATCAACCGGCCCGCCAACTGTTGACTTACCAGTTGCAGCATCAAAATATTCCAAACGCTCACCCTGCCCTACGGGATCGAATGCAAATACAATGAACCCTTTTTTTACAAGATTTAAAATTACATGCTGGTATACGGTACTCCTGTAACCTTCACCGGCGTGCCCGCTGCAATAAATGATCGCCGGCAGTTTATTTTTCTTTTCTATGGTTGGTATATATAATGAAGACGTAACAAAAAACCCGGGCTGCGATTCATAAATAACATGCTCTATCCTGTAGCCTTCCTTATTTATTGTTCTTACTGTTTTTGCATTCAAAGCAGTTTTTTGGGGAAAAGGACCTGCCAGATCCTGTAAAGATTTACGGATATACTGCTGCCTGTTGTGCCAAACCTTTAATGAATGTATTCCTTTTATTGCAGCAGCACGTTTGTCCAAAAGCGTATAAGCCTGTTGTGCAAAATGATGATACAGGGCATTGGGCGCATCGCTGAACCGGATCCAGTTGTTCCGTATTACATCGTATTCATTTTGGGCATGCACTTTATTATTCACCAGCACAGTAGCAAATAACAATATGCAAATGATCTTAAACGATACTGCGTAATTGTTAAGTTTGATCACAATCAAAAAATTAATAAGGAACCATGAGCTACCAGGCACAAACCGGCATCTCAACAAATACCTGTTATCAACAGGCAAACCCGCATTACTTTTGAAAGTACAAAATATAATGCAATTATCCTTTCCCATGTGTTTTCACGTCATTGTTAATGATCCGTTTCCTTTCCTTTTGCTGAAGCAGTCCGCCGAATTCCCAGTTCACCGTAAGCTTAACTGCCCTGCTGAAATAGCGGTTATCCGTTCGGGATATAAAGAGCGGACGGTTCAGCATTTCCGATTCCGGAATGAACCGGTTAAAAAGATTTACGGCTGCCAGTGTAATGGTTAGTTTGGTTTTCTTCAGTTCTTTTTTCCCGGCAAAGCTGTAATAATAAACGCCGGTCCGGCTGCCCAGTAAGGTAACTGACCGGGTGCTGTACTCACCAAAAACCTGCACTGCAAAATCACGGGGCAGCTTATAGCTGGTATTGATACTGACATCTGCATTCCACCCTGAACGAAATATTGCCAGCGCCTCACTGCTATAGTTAAGATGATTGATATTTACGTTCCCGTTCAGTCCCCAGCTTGAAGAAAGGTTTACCGTTGAGGAAAGGTTGAGTCCAAACTGCCGGTTGCCCGCAAGGTTCTGCTTGCTGGTATACGATATTCCCTGCGCATCTGTTTCCATGAACTCCACGATCGTATTATTCGTTTGCCTGTAGAAAAATGCAGCGTGCATAAAAAATGCCGGGCCGGTATTAAGCCCGTAAGAAAGCTCCGCCTGGTCGGCGATCTCCGGTGCCAATTCGGGGTTGCCCGCTACGATGTTCTTTGGGTCGCTGGCGTTTACATTCGGATTCAAATCCCATATATAAGGCCGGGTTAACCGCCGGGTATAGCTCAGGTTGAACGTATTGCTTTCATTCACCTTTTTTGTGAGGGTTGCAGTAGGAATAAAATTCACGAACCTGCTATCGAAAGCCGTACCCGAATGTATAAATTTCCCGCTGATGTAAGTTGCTTCAGGGCGTGCGCCTGCTTCAATATACCAGTTATTGGTGAGCTTTAATTTCAGTATGGCATATACCGCGGCTACATCCTGGCTATACCTGAAATCATCCGAGCGCAACGGTTGCGGTTCCATTTTATCTACCTGCTGCGGATCGCTTGCTGCCACATCATAACGGTTACCTACATTGCGTAAAATGATTTTGGTTCCGGCTTCCAGCGTAATACTCCCCTTTGCATTAAACGGATGTATATAATCGGCCTGGAAAGTCCATTCCCTGTTCTTTGTTTTGCTGTTATTCAATTCGCGGTAGAGCAGGTTTTTTGCTTCGCCGGTTTGCACCGCATCATACCAAGACAAATCCCTCGAAGGTGAATTTTGTACCAGCAGGGTGATCTGTTGCCCTGCCTTTTTCAACCGCCGGCTATACCCAATATTCATATCTGCGCCCAGGTAAGCATTCCTTGTATCAATTGCCTGCCGGTATTGCTCTTCAACAGCGCCACCCGGTAAACTTACGGTACCGGACAGGCGACTATCTTCCGGCCAATTACCAAACCAGGCATTTGTACCAAAGCTCAGCTCGCTAAGCGAATCGGGCGCATAATCTATTGCGAGATCAGCCGACCCGTGCGGCGCTGCATTGTCTTTTTCGATGAACTGTCTTAAACCGCCAGCTGGTTCATTATCAAGAAGCGTGGTTCGCTCCAGCAACTGCTCCGATTTCCTGCGAAGCCTGTGCAAATGGCCGGACAGGTTAATGCTCCATTTTTGTCCGGATACAGAAAGCCGGGGGTTCAGCATCTGTTCCAGGTTACTCACACTTGCTTCCAGCGTGCCACTGAAATCGCCTTTACCTTTTTTTGTAATGATATTGATCACGCCGGCAGCGCCTTCCGCGTCATACCTGGCCGATGGCGTCGTAATAATCTCCACAGATCTGATCATGCCGGCAGGCATCATATTCAGCGCATCCGCCACGCTGCGGGCCATTTGCCCGGAATACTTTCCATTGATGAGTATTTTAAGATTGTTGTTTCCGCGCATACTCACGTTGCCCTGGGCATCTACATTAAGCACAGGTGCTTTGCGCAGTACGTCTGCCGCTGTTCCTCCTTTATTGGTTACATCGTTTTCTGCATTATATACCAGCATCCCCGGTCGCTGTTCTACCAGTCTTTTCACCGCAGTGATCTTTACTTCCTGCAAATAATCACTACCCTGTACCAGGAGGATGTCATCCAGCTTCAGCATTAACTGCCCGGCTGCTAATTCAATATACACTTCCTTTGTGCTGTAACCCACAAAGCTTATTTCAAGCCTGTACTTTCCCGGCTCGGGCAATGCTGTTTTAAAAGCGCCGCTTTCCAGCGAATAGGTTGAAGCAATATGCTCGTTCTGCCCGTTCCATACGCCAATAGTAGCATAGGCAACTGCTTTGGAAGTAGCGGAATCTTTGAGTACCCCCGTTAATATATACTGCTTCGCGACTTGCTGAGCTGTGCCGTATGGCGCCAATCCTGCAAATACCATAATCATCCATACCATTCTTTTCATATCCGTTTTTTTATTCTCTGTACAGTGGTCTCTCCTGCTGTGTTAGCAGTACACATCCTGCGGCCGGGCAAAGTTCTTTTATCGTCATTACATTCCCGTAATAATCAGGAAAATGATTTACGAAAAAAGTAAACAATTATTTGAATGACATCGGGATGGTTCCGGAAACAGCAAATCTTCCCTGAAGCTATTCTTCCATACGGTGCTTTATTACCAATAACGACAATTGTTTTCCTGATCCGGCATTTTAAAAAAAAGAAGCCGGTTTAATTTAGAGATAGCTATTTAACTATTACTTAAACAAATACTTATGTGCGCATTCATACAAATCATTCAGGATAAACAGGGATATGTTGCCCAATGTGCTTATTGTGAAGCGCTGGAAGTGGTAACGGGCACCAGCATTATCCATCTCTGGTACGATCAGTGGAAAAGCTTCCTGCATTATATTCAGCAGGTAAAGCAAATGCAGCCCAACGTAAACCCGGATATTAAAATCATTATGCTTGATGTTGCAGGAACAGATTGTTTTCAAATGTACCTCACTATGGCAGAACTGCATGCCTTCTGCCAGTTATTGGAAAAAGCCGACGACGAGCTCAAAGCACAGCAACTGATGAAATGTTTTCAAGGTGGTAAATAGTGAATAGTGAATGAGTAGTTCACCCTTTATTCTCTCACTTTATCACCTATGTTTGTCGCCGACTTCATTATTTCGTCCTGTAAGCGGGGGTAATCTTCCTCCGCCAAATATAGCGCCCCGCTGCAACAAAAAACTTTCATCAATCATACGGTGATAAAAGATGCTGCAGGAATTCTGTTCCTTTTTTTCCGAAAAAAAAGGAACCAAAAAAAACGCAATGACAAATACTCGTACAATTTGTATATTTTGAGGGGTGGATAATAAAGTCGAAAAAAAATCAACCCAAACAATGATTGCGGATAATTATATCATCACACATAGCAGCATTAAAGAACCGCCGGTATCTTTCGGTTCGAAACTCAAATTCCTCGGACCGGGTTTTATTCTTTCAGCATCTATTGTCGGATCCGGCGAGCTGATTGCTACCACTGTACTTGGCGCCAGGGCCGGCTTCATTGCATTCTGGATCATTATTGTAAGTTGCCTGGTAAAAGTAGCCATACAATTAGAGTTTGGCAAACGGGCGGTCGTGTCCGGTGAAACGCCCATGCAATCTTTTTCAAAGCTTCCCGGTCCCAAACTGGGGAAAGTTAACTGGACTGTAAGTGCTGTTTTTTTGCTGACCTTACTTAAAATAATACAGGTAGGCGGTATGCTTGGAGGATCCGCTATTGTTCTAAGCATGCTTTTCCCGGCATTGCCGGTGTTTGCATGGGCTATTGCTATCGCTATACTAGTTGCTGTGCTTATCTATAAAAATTATTACAGGCTCGTTGAAAAATCCTCGCTGATCATGGTGGTGGCTTTCACTGCATTAACCATCGTATCGCTGGTAGCGGTTTCGTTTACACCTTACCGTTTTACAATGACCGACGTTGCAGCCGGGCTGCAATTTGAACTGCCATCTCACCTCGTTATTATTGCCATAGGCGCATTTGGCATTACCGGTGTGGCCAGCGACGAGATCATTGCTTACAATTACTGGTGCATTGAAAAGGGATATGCAGCTTATACCGGACCGGCCGATAATACGGCGGAATGGAAGAAAAGGGCAAGGGGCTGGACGAGTGTGATGTACCTCGATGCCTTAGTGGCCATGATCATATATACAGCCGTTACGGCCGCGTTTTACCTGTTGGGCGCTTCCATACTGTACAACCGGGGAGAAATACCGGAAGGAAATGCTTTGATAGAAACCCTTGCACATATTTATACGCAATCATTGGGCAGTGGCATAAGAACAGCTTATCTCATTGGCGCTTTCTTTGTATTGTTTTCGAGTGTATTTGCAACCCTTGCCTACTGGTCGAGATTGTTCTCCGATATTTTCGGGCAGTTTGGATGGATAGATTTTTACAACCCGGCGAAAAGAAAAAAAACGATAGCTATTTTATCGTGGATATTCCCCGCGGTTTGGGTAGTAGCGTATCTCTTTATCCAGTTGCCGGTTTTTATGATCATATCCGGTGGCGTGGTGGGCTCGGTGCTTTTATTGATCGTTGTTTTTGCCGCACTGTGCTTCCGTTACCACAAAAACTATCCTTCATTAAAATCCTCCATTTTCTATAATATATTATTCTGGCTTAGTGTACTGTCTATTGGAATGATAGCAGTATACGGGTTGGTGAAACTGATAAGTTAAATCTGGCAGCCGAACCAGCATTGTAATCAACCTTTATTTACCTGGTCAACCCCTTTAGTACTGCTACCAACCGGTCAACATCCTCACAGGTATTATAAAATGCCAGTGACGGGCGAACCGTGGTTTCTACTCCCATCCTGCGTAAAATAGGTTGTGCACAATGGTGACCCGTACGCACTGCGATTCCCTCGCGGTTGAGTGCTTTGCCAACATCATCATTTGAATGACCTTTCAGTATAAAAGATAATACACTTGCTTTATGAGCGGCTGTGCCGATAAGCCGTATACCCGGCACCTGCTTTAAATGATGTGTTGCGTATTCCAGCAAAGCATGTTCATAAGCATTGATATTAGCTATGCCCAGTTGGGTTACATAATCTATTGCCGCGCCAAGACCTACCGCATCTGCTATGTTGCCTGTACCTGCTTCAAAGCGGTTGGGCGCTTTGTGATATTGTATTTCTTCGAAAGTCACATCCTGTATCATATTACCTCCACCCTGCCAGGGTTCGGTACTATTTAACAAATCTTCTTTACCATACACTACGCCAATACCTGTTGGTCCAAAAACTTTGTGCCCCGAGAATACAAACCAATCCGCATCGAGCGCCTGTACATTTACAGGCATATGCGAAACAGATTGCGCCCCGTCTACCAAAACTTTCGCGCCGGCAGCATGCGCCATAGCAACCATTTGTTCAGCGGGTGTAACTGTTCCCAATGCATTCGACACCTGGGTGAAGGCAACTAATTTTGTATTAGCGTTTAACAGCCTGGCATATTCGTCCAATAAAATCTGTCCGTCATCATCTACAGGTATTACATTTAATGTCAATCCTTTTTTATCAGCCAATCTTTTCCACGGCACTATATTAGCATGATGTTCAAGATGGCTCACAATAATTTCATCGCCATTTTTCAGATATTGATCGCCCCAGCTTTGTGCAACAAGATTGATCGCCTCTGTAGCACCGCGAACAAAAATGATTTCATTAGGTGATCTGGCGCCGAGGAATTGCTGTACTTTTTTTCTTGCTTCCTCGTAAGCATCTGTTGCTCTTGCAGCCAATTCGTGAGCAGCACGGTGTATGTTGGAGTTTTCGTGCCGGTAAAAATAGCTCAGCCTGTCTATTACAGATTGCGGCTTTTGTGTAGTAGCCGCATTGTCTAACCAAACAAGCGATTTGCCATTCACCTTTTCGTTGAGAATGGGAAAATCTTTTTTTATTTTATAAGCATCAAAACCATGTGTAAAACCGCCTAACTCACCGTTGTTAACAGGTAATCGCTCCTGCTGTAAAAAATAGAAAGAAGGTGTGTTTGTATCTGTAATGATTGGTAATGGTGAATGATGTGAACCAGTTGTTGGATCGCTGATGTTTACAAATTTCAGGATTGATTCAATATCCTGCCAGTAAGGTTGTTCATCTATGAAAGGTAATGCAAATGGATCCTGCTTATTGCCTGCTGTTTGTTTATCAATATTTGCATCCGGAAAGCTGGTTACCGGTTCCTTAATATTGAAATTTTCCGGCTGATGTACATACGATGGAGATGCGCCGCTGCCAGCTACTGAAGCCGGAACGCCGCCACTAAGCGTAGATTTATCGGAACTTGTTTGTTCAAATCCGGGAGTTAAACCGGGCTGGAGCGCTGCGAATGCTGAATAATTTTCCCGGGGCGCTGAAGCCCCGCTACCTGCTACCGAAGATGATACACCTAATCCTGTTGCAGAAGGTGGCGCAGAGAACCCGCTAACCGGCACCGGTGATGCTAATGCAGGTTGCACGATGCCATGCGTCATAAGCTCATCTGCAGGAAGGTTTACGCCGGGAACAATACCCTCTCCCGTGATTGATTTCGCGAAAGCAGTTGCCCGCGGGTGCTCATATGGATCTAATGAAATTTCCTTTGGCGCATCTTCCGGTAAAGCTTTAAAGAGCTGGTTGGCCAATTCCTGCAAGACTTCCACGTCCGGAAGATTATTTGTATTTGTACTCATGATAGTTACCAATTTCAACATCATACAATACGGCAATAGCATCATCCACCAATACTGCTAACGAGCAGTATAAGGAAACAAGATAGGATGCAATGGCTTTTTCATTGATGCCCATAAAACGAACGGAAAGCCCAGGGGTTTGCTCGCCCTGTAAACCAGGTTGGAATAAACCTACCACCCCCTGCCGGGTTTCGCCTGTGCGCAATAATATGATTTTTGATTTACCTTTTACAATGGGTAGTTTATCGGATGGGATTAATGGAATGCCTCTCCATGTTAAGAACTGTGAACCAAATAAAGAAATAGTGGGAGGAGGAACACCGCGACGGGTACATTCCCTGCCGAATGCTGCAATGGCCAGTGGATGTAATAAAAAGAACCCGGGTTCCTTCCACACTTTGGCAATGAGTTCATCCAGATCGTCGGGAGTTGGAGCGCCGGTACGCGTTTTAATACGCTGGCTGCCGGCTACACTATGTAATAATCCGTATCCGGTGTTATTAATCAGTTCGCTTTCCTGCCTTTCTTTTATCGTTTCAATGGCAAGCCTTAACTGCTCAGAAATCTGGTTATAAGGTTTGCTGTACAAGTCGGAAACCCGGGTGTGTACATCTACAATGGTTTGTACTGCGGCCAGGTTATATTCTCTTGGGTTTTCAATATAATCCACAAAGGTTTGTGGCAATGTTTTTTCATCTCTTGAAGAGCAGTCTACTTCAATTCGCGTGGCATCTTTTACTTTGTTAAGCCGGTACACTCCCGATTCTACAGGTACCCAGTTTAATAACCGGGTAAGCCAGCGTGGAGTAATAGTAACCATTTGAGGAACTGTGCGTGTAGCAATAGCGAGTTGCCGTGCCGCTATGTCGCCGAGGGCGGTTTGTTGTTGATTTTTAGTGTCAGCCATTGTATCAATTTTAATCTAAAGTTTAACCTTTTTTTTTAATTCTTACAAATATATAAGAAAAGAAAGTTAATAGTCTATAAATTTTATAGACTATATAAATGTTTGTTTTTTAAAACTTAAACTATTAGCTATGAGAGCATATAGCATTTGTTGATCCAATGTTTCTTCTTTATCAATACACATGATCAGATTTTGCACTGTATTTAATGTTGCTGGTAGAATTCTCCACCCACACTGTTTCCACTAATATATCCACGATTGCGCTCCAAAGGTTTACTCACTTTAATTTAACCGGCAGAAAGGATTAAATATGATAACCCTCCACATTCATATATGGCGGTATATTTCTGATATGGCAGGATGCCGTTTGATGTATGCCTGTATTTTTTGAAACATTCAATGCACCAAGGGTTACACCCTGGTATATTTTTACGTTGTTACCAATCACACAGGTTTCGCCTATCACAACACCTGTACCATGATCTATGAAAAAAACTGATCCTATTTCGGCGCCAGGGTTAATATCAATACCGGTTATAACTATGTGCATATTCCGAAATCCATCTTGGTAATACCGGAATTTTAAGTGAGCGCTGCAAACCGAACAGGTTTAACCGCAGGTTGGGCAGCATACAAAAGGCACTTCTGTAAGCGGTGAGGTGCGTAAGATGCGGTAATTGCCCAACTCATCTCCCAATGCCCGGCTGCTTCTGTTTCTGCGATCCAGCAGCATGGCTGCTATATCCTTTGTTGACCTTTGCGAAGATAAAGCTGCCAGCCTTTCATCCGGCAATGGTAAAAAATGATCGAATACGTTGGTAATATTGCCAAACACTTCCACCACAAGTACACTCAACGGAGCATCTTCAGGTAGACCTAATTGTTTTAACAGCACAGCGATCTCTTTATTCGTCCACATAGCAGTGGCCGCTTTGGGCTGGTCTTTGTATATCGCTTTAACAGCGCCTGCCAGCAGGCTTGCTTCCGTAAATTTCGCAGCTTTGGGCGCCGGTGCTGCTTTGCCCGCATCTTTCAGATTTTCAAAAGCATGCAGGATGTTTGTGGCCATTGCCCTGTCTATCTTTACGGTTTTACCTGCTTTATAATCGCGCATGGCTTTGTTTAATCTTGCTTCATACACTTTATCTATTTCCAAACGGCTCACTTCATTCATCAGTGTAAGGTTACTCAAAACAACATTTGCCCGCGCGGCCTCATCTGTCTTGTCCACCATCCATATAGCGGATGTATGCACTATTTCAGAAAGAACAGCATTATTAAACAATCCTGTACCGGCAGGCGCCTGCACTTCCGGTTGCTGAGGCTTTACCAGTGTCATCAGCTTTTCATCCAAAAGAATATTGCGGTATGTTACACCATCGGCCTGCTTTACCTGCGCATACAATACACAATGCAGTTGCGTACGCGGCGGATCATTGGTTACATTCTTTCCTTTCCATACCGCTTTCCCATAGGGCGCGTTTACATATACTTTATCAATATCCCGGTTTACGTTACACAACAGCGTTGGTGCAGGATGCTGCATACCGGCAATCACCAATGGCCTTCCAAACCTTCCCTGGGCAGTGCTCCACAGGTTTTCTTTTCCTGCTTCACCATTGCTCCAATGCCCGTGACCAATACGGAATTCATATGTAAAAAAGCCAAACAGCTCAGGGCTCTCGGGATGTAACCCCGGGGGAAGCGGCAGTAAATAATGGATATCATCGTCATCGCCGGCTTTTTCCATTGCCTGCATGGCGCCCAACCCGGCCATATCGTCTGTTTGACCCGGCGTGATCATCCGTATATATTCCGGATCAATGGGCAAAGGCGGATCTTCGGTTGTGGCCTGCACCAGTTCACCGAACTGCTTATTGTTCCCGATCAACTGATCGGGCGCATAATGCAATACACGGCAAAATAGAGTATCGGCAGGATCTTGAACAGGTTCTTCCAGCTCTACCCACAAATACTTTTGCCTTGCTTCCGTAGCACTGTATTTTTCATTTTTACGATAAGGAGAAAATGCCAAACCAACGCTGGCAATTTTGGGCACCTGGGCAGGAATAACCGTAGCCGGTAATGTTAATTGATCCGGCTGCTGGGTTTGATCTTCGCCGTGACCTGCTTTAAACTTTGCCGTAATGGTATACTGCACTTCTATTTTGTCGGGAAAACGAAGCTGCCCGTTGGGACGAAGTAAAGCAGCTTTGGGTTCAATGGCATCAATAAAAATAATAGTGGTGCTGCTCCTGTTGATATTACCGAATGGATCCGGCTGCAGGGATTCGAATGATGCGGAATGCTTCAATTCAATATCACCGATATTGCTGAGTGTTTCCATTTCACCTGCATCATCGCGGCTGAATTTTTTTTGCCGCCCAATGATAAATGCCGTATCCTGCAGGGCATCCCAGCTCCAGTCGCGGTTGAGGCGATATACCAGGCAGCCGATCCAGTGATTACAGAGGTCGGCTTTGGTAGAAAAGGTAATGCTGCTGCCATCCGGCGCCAGGTGATGCCGTATTTTATTATTGCATCCAAAAACGATCCTTTCCCCTTTTTCTGCAACCAGGGTAAGTCCGTTTACCTTTACGCCCAGTTGCTGCGCAAGGCGTTGCATAATATCGGGACGGTTGCTGGTTTCGGCATTAAAGAAAAAGAATTGATTAACTATGCCCTTACGAATAAATTCAGGGTCCGGCTGCAGGTATAGCCCCTGTAACGCGGGAACATTGGCTTTAGGCAGCAATAACGACGCATCTTCATTGATCAGTTCCTTATAAAACCAGAGCTGTGTTTTTTTGCCATACCGGCTGTCGCGATCCGGGTTCCCTTCATTAATAAAACCATAATAACCGCTGTCATCGCCTTCGCAAACGGCACGAATGGTCATCCTGATCTTTCTTGCGGTGGGTAATGGAATACCTGCCATGGCATTGATCGCCGCTTTATTCAGTTCGGGTGTATTAAAAGGATCATCGCTGCTGCCCAGGTTGAGTGTGGGCGCATCATGAAATATAACGTTAAGTGACAGGGTTTCTTCCATATCTGCCGCTGCATTTACGGCAGGAAAATTTCTTGAAGTGGTATACAGGGTAATATAATTTTCATTACCACTTTCGCTAGCCAGGTTGTCGAGCCGCAGCGTTTCCACTTCTACTTTTATTTCCACCTCAGCCACATCCGGGTCGGCTATGGCAGGAACAATATTTTTGGGATTCGCTACCGTACCACCCTGCTTCTGATCCTGTGCCGACTGTATCAATAGCTGTACAGGATCTGCACCCAGCGCTTGGTATTTGCCTGTAAAAACAACCGCGGGATAAGTGAGCAGCGGCCTTTGGATAGAAAGCACGGGATTGCCGTTAAAGGAAGAAGTTTGATCATCGGCTATGATCTCGTTAAAAAAATCGGCTTTGGCTTCTTTGAGGTCTTTAGATTTTTCAATACGGCATAATGATGGCGCCACATACCGCTTAAAGCTCCATTCTGATGTTGGCGCAGCGGCATTATTGTATACTTCTTCAGCAATCACAGGGCCGCCTCCACTAATATCCATCATGCGAACACGGAACTGGTAACGGTTGCCATAACGCAATAGCGTAGCCGCCGGCACTTCATCGAACATATTACTGGGGTCAACGGCCTTGGTGGGTGTGGGATCCAAAGGATTTAACCGCGCTTCATCACTCTGATGAATGTTCACTGCGTCACTGTCTTTCAACACCACACTTTTGCCGATCCAACTGGTAAAATACATCGGTAGCCAGTAGGGTGCTTTTGTATCATTGTCTAACTGGGTGGGAAAAACCTGGAAGGGCAATTCCAGCGCTTCATTGGGGCCATTGCCGAGGCTGGCAGCTCCCAGGGAATAGGTTTGTTTACATCTTACTAAATTCAAACTGCTCCAGTCTGCACCCAAAGCATCTTCTTTTACATCAATGCGGTAACCAAATACGCCCAGCGGTGCGTCAACCCTCGGCCCGGTTTTGGTGGGATATCCTTCCAACTGCCGCATATACCATATTAAGATCTGCTCATCGTCCCAGGCCAGGCGTATTCCTTCATCTTTTACGGGATGGCTTCCGTCCTGCCTTTCACTGAGGAGTATGCTGCTTACCGGCTGAGCAGCATGTACAATTTTAGCGAAGCCGTCGTTGTATTCATTCAGTTCGGCAAAAATTTTGTCCCACGGCGCTGCCGGTGGTTCCGGGTCTACCACTTCGCCGGTTTTTACAAATAAAACAGGAAAGAGCAGAGGTGCAAAAACCGGGCGTTTATTTGCAGCGCCGGTTTTTAATTTGGGAATGCGGGCTGCATAAGGTTTTATAAATGGTCCGTCTGCCTCCACCATCAATTTCTCCTGTATGCTTTTGTAATCTTCATTAACGATGTCGGCATAGATATAACAGCCTTTTTCGAATAAAGCCGCATTGTCGCCCTCAACAGCAATTTCAGTTTTATATACCATACCGCAGGCCCGGGCAAGCAAAGGTTGCCGCAATATATAAGCGAATACCTGGCCCCAGCTCAAGTCGTCGTTGTTCTTCCAGGTGGAAACGAGCGGCGTATCCTTTTTTATGGCACAATGATAGCTGTCATCTGTTTTGGCATTCGGTACCCGCGGGGAGGTGAAATTAAAAGCACCCCGGTAACTTTCGGGCAGGTACTTATTTACTGTTGGCGAGTCCGCTAATATATCCGGCGTTTTATCGGAAGCAGTAATATTTATTTTAGCACCTAATTCAGCCGCGATGGCCTGTAGCAAGGCATTTTTGTTGGTGGCCTCATCCACATTCACAGGCACATCCACAGGTTTACGTGTTAATGCCAGCGCATTGCCAATGGGCCATTCATCCAACCCCTTTACCACTTTTAATTCAAACTGGGGAACTAAGTCTGCAAAAGGAATTGCGGTATTATCAGGCGCCGGCAACCCGGTTGGGTAGTTCGCAAACGGATCCTGGTTGCGTGGTATAACAACGATATTGAGATGTAAAGTTGTTCCGTCATAACCTTGCGGAAAAACCATCGTAGTATATCTTCTTTTCGCTTCCATAATGTTGTATTAATCAATTATAGAGAGTTGCAAGTTTCAGGTTACAGGTTACAAGTTGCAGGTTCCAGGGTTACAGGGTTACAGGGTTACAAGTTGCAGGGTTCAAGGTTACAGGGTTACAGGGTTCAAGGTTTCACTTCTCACCATTGCCCATTCACTATTCACATTTCATATGGCCTTCCCGCTAACGGCTGATAGCTGACCACTGATAGCCGCCAGCTCACAGCCCTACGCTACCTGCCTGTCCTCACCCCATGTTTTAGAGAAGCTGATATCAATGACCAGGAAAATGCTGATGTCAATAGCGAACGTTACCTGGGCACTGCAGTCTGTTTTACCACCCTGCCGCACTACAATTCCTTTTGCTTCGATGGTAATGCAAACACATACCAGCCCGCCCAAAAGATTGGCCTGCCCGCGGAACAGCATCAATGCGGCAAGCACCACTTTATCTTTATCGGCATACATTTCTACGCCTACCATAAAAGTTACACTGGCGTTACCTACTACAGGTAAACTAACAACTATGGATACCCCAAATCCGAATTTTAAAGTGAGACTCGGACCTACCTTTGTATCTGCCGCAATTTTTACATCTACCGCGCCAATAGCATATATGGAACCAACGCCAACGGAGTAGCACATTATCTGCAAACCACCATGAAACTGCAGGAAAGCGCCTGCTGTTGGGAGTAACTGAGACGGGTCGCTTGTTACTTTAAGCGCAGCGTTAAAATATACGCCAACGGAGAGTGAGGCTTCCAGCTTGAGCGGTGTTTGTGCGCTGTTGTATAACTCATCGGTTGGCGGAAAACGGATAAGGGCGATCTCTTTGGTAGCTTCAAATTTATATTCCCATATTTCACCGCTGTTGCTCATGGCTAACTTTAAGCCCTTTTTTAGCGCCTCTCCGTAATCGCCCGAACTTAAGGAAGCAAGCATCTGCAAAATATCAATTACAGGCTGCAGCGCATCGCTGAATTCAATTTCAGGCGTGGGTATGCCTTCTGTTGGACTGCTGCCACCTTCATAACTGCTCTCTTTTCCTTTCTGCGCATCAAAATTGCCTTTAATGGTCATCAGCCGTTTCATGTCGCCCAGGTCTACCACCATTGCCAGGTTATTCATCCGGCTCTTCCACTGGTCGGCCATATCGCCTGCAAAGGAATCTACATCGAAATTTAACTTGCTGTCTACATAATTCGCAGGCGCATCGGTTTTTTTACCGGTTTTGTATTCGATGTAAATCCGCAATGCTTCTGTGTCTACAAGCGGAATTTCAAAAGACGGTACATCAAACTTTAATGCTTTATCCAATACGCCGTTGGCGCCGTTCTTTAACATGCTCATACCCTGCTTAATGACTGCTTCGCCGGCTTTTTCCGCTTCCACTTTCATGAGCTCCAGCACTTTTTCACCTCCGTCTTCCAAAGCGTTTTCCACAAAAGCCTGGAAGGTATTTCCATTGGCGTCTTTGCTGTTGAGCAAAGGGATCGTTTTGCCAAAATCTGTAATGGCGTTACCAATATTGGGAAATATGCCGTTACCCGTCATCAGCCGGTAGGCATCTGCAAAAATGGGCGGCGTTTTACTGAGCATTTTATCAACGTTCAGTCCATACGCCGGCGTAAGAAACAATGCTTTTTGCGTGGCCGTTGTTTGCAGGTAGCCGAAGTTGATGGTATCGGCGGAAGGATCACGAAGAATTTCCAAAGGATGAGCAATGCGAACGAGCTTTTGCTGTAATGTGGCGGCATCCACTACATTTCCTTTTTTCCATGCAGCAGTGCGTATAAGCGGAACCGTTACATCCTGCGGAAGCGGTATCACTTCGCCTGTACCCGCATTGTGCTGCACCATAGCCCAACTGCCGTCTTTGGGTAAAAAAACATTTCCTCTTGCCGCTACTACAAAAACGGGTATGGTACCTGCCTTATTAATAGAGGCGCTTAGATCAAACCGGTTAACGCGGACCTGCTGGTTACTTTTGTTGATGTCTAACACACAATCCACTTCACCGCCTATACTGCCGTTCTGCAGTTGCAGCAGCGCTTTCAGTTGCTCTGCCGTTAAAGGTTTCCCCGCGGGCGCCACCTGCACATATCCCAGCACCCTTTTGGATACCACTCTTTTATTTATATGACCCTGCACTACATTTTCTATTTCCACGTCGGCATCAAAATATACGCCACCGCATTTAACCGGCTCATTACGCTGTGTGGCGCCATTGGTATACATCTGGCCTTTTACCCCATTTACATAGTCTGCATTGGGTGCTATAATATTTTCTGATGTATACTCCGTTACAGAAGGTGCGTCTTTGATATTACGCACATTAAACAGTCCCCTGATGATACCGGGATGGAACTCGTAGGGCGCTTCAATGTTTTCAAAATCGGCCAGGGTTAATTTTGCAAAAGGATCTTTTCCCTTTTTAAGATAGCTGTAGGAAAAATCAAAAAGCCCGTCGCTTTCTGCTTTCCATCCGCTATCTGTTCTGAATACATAGCCGGAGCCTGTGCGGAAAACGGTAATGGTTCTTACCACCCGGATACCCCAGGGATAAATAATACTTTTTACCTGGATCACTTCATGCCCTGTTCGCCCGAGCATTACGTCGAACCTGGCCTGGCTGGTTTGCGCCATAGCAGCGCCCGGACTTAACCAGTTGCTGAACATGCTGGCGCCGTAACCGGTAATATCCATACGCGATACCGGCACGCCACGCGAATCTTTCAGCAACGAGGAAAGGCTGAGCGGACCAAATAGAAATTCATTGTTGAAAATCTCCGTTACACGATGACCCAAATTACTGGCATAAGATGCCATTCCAAACCAGTTCAGCAGGTTATTGGCCTGCACCGTATAGCCGGGAAACATATCACTATCATATTCTGTTGGATTGGCAGGATTGGGCTTGCCAAATCTTCCGGCCTGCAGGCTTATCTGAATGCCGCCTTCAAGCTTATAGGTATTATCTTCTTCATTCTTCCTGAACTTCGGACGTATATTTTCAATCGCCGGTTTCTGCGGCTCAACAAAATGTTTTGAAATATAGCTGATAGCTTTCATTCCGAAAGGCAGTGTAAAAGTAGCAAGCGTATAATTACCGGGCTGCGATTTAAAATCTTCAACCAGTCCGTTGGTTACCGGTATGGGCGCCAGTGGAACCGGAGCCTGGTTATTGTTCCACATACGGGCCGGGCCGCCATCATCGGCATAATATAAAAAACCCGCTTCGGGATCCATTAAGAGCTTGGGGGAATTGGGATCAAGGGGATTGTCCCTGTCGGGCGGCGTTAAATTTATTTCGGGTTCCCACGCCATCAGCGGCAATGTAAATGCCCGTACCCTGTTTGCCGGTAATTTCACCTGCATGCCTTCCACCAAAAACGGGAATGCATTATTCCAGGTGTTTGCATTATAATCTACACTGTGCACTTCACCATCTGCCCCCCTTACACTGCCGGTTCTTATAAGCTGCCAGTCTGCACCAAAGCTCACGCCCAGTTGGTTAGCATTACTACTCACATCTAATAGCGAAAAGAATTCCCGCTGCAACTGTAAACCACTGTCCCATACATCTTCAACATCTTTCTTCATTTTAAATAACTCTTCCGGACTGTAAACAGCGCCATTGGCATTTTTAAACCCGGCCAGCAGGTCTGTATTCATTGAAGGCTCTTCCTTCAGGATGACGCCGGGAAATCTTTCGGCAACAATCTCCGGCGCAAAGCTTTCAGCCGTTAACCTTACCGCGGTAGCGATACTGCCAAATAACGGCTTTTTTACGGCAGTGGCTACCACTCCGGAGGGCTTGCGGGAAAGGGCTGTTGCTGATCTTACGGCAGCGGTAGTTTTTTTTGCTGTTTTGGCGGCAGTCTTCTTTTCCGGTAATGTGAGCAGATCGGGAAGCTCATTTCCGCCAAAATAAAAATCAACGCTTACCTCATCGGTTTGGTCTTCCGCTTCTATAAAACTTACCACACAAATCAGCAGGCTGTTTATCCCGTTTGCACCGGCAATACGGTTGTATCTTTCGGAATAAACACCCCTTCGCCATAGTCCCAGGTTAGCAATATAAGGATCAGGCAGCGTAGGCAAATAACTATACAATGAGAAGATGAATATGCAATTTCCCCGGATCACATTTTCCATAGCGTCATCGCACTCACCAATAAGGATAAACGATTTTACCGGTGAAACGGTGAATAACGCGTTTTCCAGCGCAATGGAGAAAAGATTTAATTCCTGTGCGGGAGCAGCACCCGGAATGTTTACGGCATTAGCGGAAGCAGCCTGGTCTGCCTGCATATCTTCTTCCATCAGCATTATCCTTCTGCCGGTTTTTCCTGCGCTCAGCATCATATGACAGGAAGACGACTGAACAGGAAAAGGTTCTCCGTTTACCTTAACCGGGCGGTCGGTATAAATAGTAGCGGCACAGCCTGTAATTAACAGTTCCTGCGCGTTTTTACTATTTATAATAAAAATCAAAGGCGCCTTTTCTAACAACACTATATCCGCGGTGGTACCGTGCGGATTCAGGTCATCTTTCCATAGCTCCAGGTGATGTGAAGCGCCGAGCGCATCGGCTTCCATATCGGTGATAACAATCTCACCGGGCTTACCTGATATTACAGGTTGCTTCAATCTTACGTCTTCATTTTGCAATCCGTTCCATGTCATGCGCCAGCCTTCACCACATTGTAACAATGCAACACCGTTGCCCGTTGCCTGCACAGGATTGTTAATATTTAATGTTGCGGCAGGGAAAGCCCACCATGATTTTTGTATGAGCGCCTTGCCTGAGATACCGGTCCACGGACTTTTATATTTAAAGATAGAAAATTCATTTACATCCGTTTTCCATGGTATCAACACCTGGTTGTTATTATATGCAGGCGTTACACTGGAAGCCGGTGTGAAGCCGAATGCCACAGCCTGTCCGTATATTTCACCTGTTGCCGGACCAACTTGAGTAATAGTGCATTTATTGTTCTGCCACGAAAATTCCCATATTTCCGGTAACTGATAAGTGGCTTCTCTTGCATCCCTTCCGTAAGGCGAGGTTTCTGCCGCACCTTCATCTGTATGCTGTGCCAGTTTGAGCGACACCTGTATATTAACTGCTGGGTTTAATGTGATCTGGTTATTCTGAATAGTGGGTGCAAGGCTTAATTGTATACTGCCTCCTTTTACTGCCACGCCAACAAACCGGTCTCCGGGGGCTGCAGCAGAAAGGAATTTCGCACTTATCCAGCAACTGCCTGCTACTATTGTATAGGTTGTAGCAAGCTCTGCCGGCAAACCACCCGGAAACAGTATCCTTCCCTGCCGGAAAGAAGCCTTAAATAACAATGCCGGCTGTGTGCCGATATACAGGGTAATTAATTTTTCATAGCGGTAAATGTCTATCCATATTTCGCGTCCTTCATTATTTAAAAAGGGACCAAAGGTTTCGGCGGGTTTGGCTCCTGCGGCCCAGTCGGGTACACTGCCGGCCACTGCGGCATTTAATATGGGTACACTGCGTACAAAAATGCTTTCGCCCTGCATTGCTTCCACAGGCGCAGTAGTACGTGCAACCCTTGTGCTTATATCGGCAATACTGCTGAGTGCGGAAACTTTAATATTGTCGCGGCTATACAGGTTGGAATTGGCGAAAAGGTGTTCAGTTCCCGTATCTTCCATTTTCTGACTGACCAGCGAAGCCGCAATCCTTTCCCTCGCCTGCTGTAATTGTCTTTCCTGGTCCTGACCCGTAACGGTAAGATGGCCCGTTATGCTTTCCAGCATAGTGGCTAATTGCGCTTGTGTCATCTAAAAAGATTTATTCAATAAAAGAATGCGCTCAGACAAATGGCTGCGCCATACGCCAAAAGCCGGCAGTATTTGTCTTTACTAAAATTTTAACGGAAGTTGAATTTTAAAGAAGGAACGGAGGAGGCGGTACATAGGATCTTACTCAGGGAGGAACAGTAATATTAAAAAATAGAAATGAGTAATCAAAGCAATGTTGATAAATTATTGCATGGTTAACAAATTGTTTCCCAACTTCCGGTTCATAGAAACGAATCAGGGCGGTTGCAATGTGGTTGAACTGGTGGAGAAGCTAAGGCTGCTGACGGCTGTAAAAAAACATTGATATATTTTATTAATACCTCAGCCCTGGTTCGTGTCTCACGAACCAGCTTCATTCATTTCTTAAAATATAGCTGTGATATCATTCAAAAACCCAAAATCATCAATGCCCGTTTCATAATATTTCGCTGATGAATAGTGGTATTTAACCGGGTCGTCTGTTAATTGCCAGTGTTCTGCCAAAGGATTATCGTGAATGTATTGCAGTTTTTGCATAACAGTTTTCTTTTGTGTGAGTTCAAACGCCAATGGATTCCGCTGCCAGAATTCATAATTTTTGTTAGCTGCCTTTACTGAAAAGGAGGGCAGAAACAATGGATCATTATGGATAAGATGATTTTTAAACGCATGAGCGGTAAATTTTAAAAAAGATCCCTGGGCGGTTTCTTTTCCATTCAATCCATTCATTTGCCAGATAAGGTGGATATGGTTGGGCATGATCACAAATGCATATACTGTAATTTTTCCTCTTGCTGATAAGGTGGAGAGCGAACCGGTGATTATTTGCTTTGGTACATCACCGGATAATAGCTTATGCCAGTTATTAATGGTAGCTGTCCAGAAATATATCTTTCCTATTTCCATATAGGACTTACGGTGTTCTTCAAAATAATACATTAACGAATGTATTACATTTCAGATTATGAATATACGAACGAAGAAGAATCCCAATTTCCGGTTCGTGAGACACGAACCGGGGCGGTTGAAGTTTCCAACTTCCGGTTCTCTAATTAAAGCAATCATGCCTGAGGGGAGACAGGTAAAGCTGCACAGGAAAAAGAAACATAAAAAACAGTGCCCCCACCCTTGCGGTTCTCAAACCACAATTTGCCTTCGTGCGCATCCATAATTTGCCTGCATATAGCAAGTCCCAATCCATACGAAGGTTCCCCAGAAGTGCCCTGCCTTTTAGAATCGGCTGTCATCTGAAATATTTTTTCTTTCAGGTTTTCCGGGATGCCAATACCCCTGTCTTTTACCGCCACGGTTACAACAGCATTATTAATGGTGAAATCAATATCAATACCGGCATTTTCGGGGCCAAACTTTATCGCATTCCCGATCAGGTTACTAAAAACGCGCCAGAGCTTCTCCCGGTCCGCCTGTACAACGCAGGGCACGGTTTGTAATTTCATGATTTGATTTTTCTCCGCTGCTTTGGATGCAAGCATCTCCACACAATAAGAAACCAGTACGGCCAAATCCACGGGCATTTTATTAACATCGTTCCGCCGCTGACCGGTATGCAAAAGCTCCTCTATAAGTTGAACAGCATGGTGACCTGCTTTGCTGATCATTTCCAGCATTTTGCGCTGACCGGGCAGGTAATTATCATCTTTCAGCAAAAAATCACTCATGCCTGCTATACCACCAACGGGATTGCGCAAATCGTGGGCCACCACCTTCATCATCCTGCTGTTTTCGGCATGGCTGTTTTCCAATGCAGAAAATGCTTTTTCCAAATGAGCATTCTTGTTGGATATCTTCGTGTTGAGCTTAGCAAGCACTGCGATATGTTTTTTCGACTGGCGATTATTCCGCCAGATGAGCAGCATTACCAGCACAGCCATGGCTGCGCCTATTGCCGTAACAATAAGATATATGGTTTTGAGATCATCTTCTTTTTGCAAAGCATCCAGCTCATACTCGTTTTTTAAATAGTTCAATTCTTTATTGATATCCGGAGACAGCACGCCTCTTTCCGCGATTTCTATAGAATCGCTGATTTTCATATAGCGGGTGAGATAGCTGTTTGCTTTACGGAAATCATTATTTTCTTCAGATACCCGCGATTGCATCAGGTTCCATTTTCCCATGATTTCAGGGTTGGGAAAACTATCCAGCCCCCTTTTCAGGGCAAGCAATGCGGCTTCGGCCTCATGCAGCCGCTTTTGCCGGATATACAGGTCGGCCAGCTTGGCAAGCGACCAGGGCACATCTTCAACCGCGCGGCGGGGCAAGCTATTGATGCGAATGCTCTCTTTCAGTAAGCGTTCGGCAGCGGAATCGTTCCCCGTTTCCATTAAATCCTTTGCAAGGTTGCCATAAATAACTGCTGTGGCCGCCTCAATAAGAACAGTATCAAGGATCTTTTGATTTTGAGCATTATACCGGAATGCCTTGTGTGCGTTATATTGGATATAGCGCAGCGCGCTGTCGAAATAATATATGGCGCTGTCGTGCATATTCAGCCTGCTGTAGCATATGCCAACATTGTCGAGGTCTGCCTGCTGGTTGGCAAAAAGTGTGTGTTCTTTGTTGGGATCGCTGTTACGGTTACAATCAGATCGTTGTATATAAGCCTCTTTAAAGAACATGGCTGCCTCATCATAACGTTTACGCTTGTATGCAATTTTGCCCAGGCTGGTAGTGGAATTGGTACGCTGGCATATATCGCCTGTTTTTAAAATGGCTTCCCGTGCCAGGAAATAAAAACCAAACGCCTCATCGTAGCGCTTAAGGGCGTGCAGGTCATCGGCCTTATACGATAACGCCGTGGAATACCAGTGCAGGTACCCTTTTTCACGTTTGAGCTGCTTAACAATCATAAGCATGCTGTCTGAATACATTAAAGCCCTGGCATAATCCCTTTTTTGCGTATAGTAGTACCCTCTTTTTACACTATAGGTTTCATACATCCGTTCCGGATAAGGCAGGTCGGCATATATGGAATCAACCGCTCTGAAATAAAGCACGCTGTCTTCAATATACTGCTGGATCTTCCTGAATTTAAAATTTTCGAATACCTCCCGGTTTCCTGCTTCCTGATGATCGCGGCAGGCCGCAGAGAAAAGAATAACCGCCGCAAATACCGATAATACAGTAAGCCGCATTTTTTTCTCACGCTTCATGATAATCATTTTTCAACCTGCGTTTTATGTTTGACGTTATACCTGCAAACGTTTTTTGCTTTCCTAACGTATGTAACACGCGGCATAGTACGCTAAAATACCACTTCTTCGCACGATAATATTTTTAAGAATGAAACAACTGTTTATAATATCCCTTCTGCATGTAATTTGTTCCGGGATGCCGGTTGCGCAGCAAAAACATAGCATTATTGATAACGCAGTTTTTCCTTCCTGAAAGATATCACGAAAGGGATAACAGACAACTCACGGATATACTCCGAACAGGCTGTACCAGTATTGGGAGCCAATAAAACCGGCGGAATACTCATCCGGCCCGGCGGAAGAAACACAAAAAAATAAAGGAAAAACGAACGCCTCCGGCCGTTTTTCCGGCCACCGCCTCCCCCTGTGTAACATGCCTTTAAATTTTTAGTTCATCTAATAAACCCCGATCCAAAGATCAATAAGGATTCCTGTTCGTGAGATACCATAGCCGTCAACTTAAAATGCTTTAGAGGAGGAAAGCGCAGTCCAGTCTCACCTTTCCGGCACGTGGAGACACGTGCCGGGGCGATCGCCTTGGTAAGTGTCCCCACTTACCAGCTTCAAACTTCCGGTTCGCGAGACACGAACCGGGGCGGTTGCATTCCACTCTACAACTTATAATACTGCTCCCAGCCTTTGCGCGGAGGTGTTCCCGTTAGCATGGCATCGGCAAACCGGTTGTTCGTGATACGTTTGGTTTCCCTGTTAAATAATATTTGCGTATTAAGCCGCTGCGCCATTACGCCTAATGAAAACACCTGGCTGAGCGGTCCCGCAATTTCAAAGGGGGAACGCGTTTTTTCTGACCCGCTGCAGGCAAGCAAAAAGTTGGCAAAATGGTTTGAAGAACTTTTAGGCACTTCGGGTAGTTTGGATGACATTGCCTTTGCTTTGTCTTCGGGAATAATGGATAAGGTGCTGCCATGTGTACCGCCTTTAAAGGTCAGTTCTTTACTGTATATAATTTTACCCGGATTGAGCTTGACCGGCTGAATTTTACCATTGCCTGCCGGTGGGATATCGGGATCCAGTTCAGATACGCCATATCCTTCGGGTACAGGAGGAATATTATTTATACCATCATACCAGGTAATATCAACCGCCGGCATTTTTTTGCGCTGCGGAAATCTAAACAGCAATGTGGTAGACATAGGATAGAAAAATTCATTGTGCCCTTCCGCTTTGAGCGCCGTAATTTCATAGGGCAGACCCAATTCTAAAAACTCATGCGCGGTGTCTAAAATATGCGCGCCCCAGTCGCCGAGGGCGCCCATCCCAAAATCGTACCAGCAACGCCATTGCCCCAGGTGATAATCATGATTATAATCGTGGTACTGTGCTGCAGCCAGCCAGTTGTTCCAGTCTAATGTGGCGGGAACAGCTTCCGCAGCAGGAAATTTTTTGATTGAAGTATCCCATCCGTGCCAGCGGCGCGATGCATTCATATGTGCAGTAATCGCTGTAACATCTTTTATGATGCCGGCATCCTTCCAGGCTTTAAACTGAAAATAATTGGCTTCCGAATGTCCCTGGTTTCCCATCTGCGTTACCACTTTATTGTATTTTTTCGCGGCCGCCATCATCAGCTCTATTTCATAAAAAGTGCGGGCCATAGGTTTTTCAACATACACGTGCTTGCCCAGCCCCATGGCCATCATGGTGATCGGGAAATGGGAGAAGTCGGGCACGCCAACAGAAACAGCTTCTATCTCATTACCCATTTTATCCAGCATTTCACGGAAGTCCTGGAACCTTTTGGCGCCAGGAAATTTATCAATACTCTTTTGTGTATGCGGCGCGCCCATATCAATATCGCAAAGCGCTACAATATTGGCCAAACCAGTACCATGCAGGGCATTAAGGATCTCGCCGCCCCGGTTACCAATACCAATGCAGGCAAGATTAACTTTTTTATTGGCGCCAATGATCCGGCTATAGCTCTTTGCTGTAGCGCTGAAACTTCCAACAGCCATACCGGCGGAAGCCAGTGCAGCCGACTGTATAAATTTCCTGCGTGATGACATAGCTATTTACAGTTTATAGTTTATAGTTTATAGTTTGTAGTTTGTAGTTATGAAGATGTAAATGATCCTCAATATACAAAGCATCAGCTTAAATTTCCTGATAAATCATTGACAGATGTGAAGCAAGCGAAGAGGGCTTCCAAATCTTTATATTTTATAGGCAGAAAAATTTTTGATCCGTGGCCCGGCAGATGCCGCGGTTATACTTATCCGGATTTTATCTGTTACTACCTCATCGAACTGCTGAATGCGCTTATTTCCTACTGAACTGCCTTCCGCTATTTGCACCCATTGATTATCTTTCCATGCCTCAATGCTGTATTTTCTGATACGTTCTCCTTTTTCGATGTCTTCGGCAATAACAACATGGTTGATGGCTACAGGTATTTTGCCAAGCGACAATTCGAGCGTTTCACCATTTCCTTTTGCGGAAGCAAGCGGCTCCGAAAAACGTTTTTTGATTTCGTTGCCAAACGCTGTTAACCGCTGCATATCTTCTTCGGGCACCAGTCCGCTGGTGTCTACCACAATACCGATCAGCATGTTCGAATTGCGCCCCACGCTGGTAGTATAGTTTTTCACCAGCTGATCAACCGATAATATTTCCTGACCTTCCGCTTTCCAGAACCAGCCGCCCTGCCAGCCGGTGCGCAAAGGAAAATCGGCTTCACCCGGACACCATATTGCACCTTCAGGGTTACCCTGCATGTCATCGCTTTTAACGGTTCCTGTGGCTGAAGTTGTAGTATCGGTTCTGCTCCAGTTAGGATAGGGAGCCAACCCTTCCTCATTGCCGATCCAGCGAATAAGATTTTTAGCATCTGCAGGACCCTGGAAAACAACGGCATCGGGTTGTAACTGCTTTAACAAAGGAGCCAGGTTGGGTCCACCATCCTTAACCGGTAAGACACCCCCATCGAACCATATTTCAAATAATTTTCCATAGTTGCTCCACAACTCGGTGAGTTGCTGCACTACCACGTTATTATAGGTTTGCTGGTCCACCGGGCTTCCGGGTTGAACCAGGCCGGGATTATCAACATAACAGTATCCATTTGCAGCCGCACTGGCGTAAATGCCGGGTTTTATATCATACTTTTCGCACGATTTTATAAAATCAGCCACAATATCTCCTTTGCCATCTCTCCAGGGCGTATGTTTAACGCTGTATTCATGTGCTGCTGTTGGCCACAAGCTAAATCCCGAACAATGCTTTGCAACCAGTACCGCGTATTTTGCACCTGCTGCTTTAGCGGCGCGCAACCACTGATCGGTATCTAACTTAGAAGGATTGAAAACAGAAGCCGGCGGATGTGTGCCCCATTTCCGCCAGTTATAATCCGGCACATAGTTCACTACATCAAAATGAAACATAGCGCCAATCTCCGCCTCTGCCCATTGCACGTGTGGCGCTGAAGGTAATACGGCATCCGGCTGTTCATTTTTTTGCGTGCAGGCACCTATGGCCAATAAGAGGAAAAGAAAAAAAGGTTTTATTTTATTCATCATTGTTATTTTTAATTCAGATTCGAATGGCCTGGTTTGTATCCTTACGAACCAGTCAACTTCCGAACGAAACAGTTTTTTTAATGGCATTTCTTTTTATGGCATAAATACAAACCATTGCTGGCTTTTGGCAGGTATGGTTACCCGTAAGTTCAGCTTTGTGCCGTTTAACATTATTTTTTTAGCCGCCCCGTCATTTTCACTCATGGTAGCCCGGTTTTTTAATCCTGTATAGTACAGGTCTGCTTGTATTTCCCGGGTAATGGGCTCATTCAACGGGTTATATACCATTAGTAAGCCCTTTTCTTTGCCGTGCGGATCGGCATGGAGTATGGCATCATAATCCCTTCCGTCGGGACGGCGCAGGTGAATAATATCAGCGTCTAATATCCGCCGGTGCTTCTTATAAAAATCAACCCATTTTTTCACCAGGGTTTTGGTTTGAGGCGCATCATACAATTGCGGGCCGCGGTAACAGGCCTGCACACCCGCTCCAAACAAATTGGCCAAACGCTGCTCATAATGCGGCAGGTGTTCTTTGAGTGGTTCTATAGTAGCCGCAGCGCCACCACCGTGATATTGCACCAGCGGCACAAACATCCAGCCCATAGAAGGCGCTTTTTCCCATGTGCCATCATATATGTTCTGACGTTCAATAATTTCCTGCAGTTCGCGTGGCAACGACCAGTTCGTTTCGCGATAGCCCATGGCTATTTTAGTGCTGCCGTTTAAAAAATACCAGTCGGGCACGTTCAGGTAAATGCCTTTGCCCCTGCACCAGCGGTAAAATTCCTGTATCTCCCTGAACTGTTTCCAGCGCGAATCTTCCAGACCTCTGTGACCCGGATGATCTGTGGAAGCGCAAACATCACCGGGATAAGAGCCGTCATGTTCCAGCAGGTCCTGTTCCGTAGTTTCATAAAACCGGTATAGCTTTTTGAAATAATCCTGACCCCATTTACTTTCTAAGCAGGGTGAGCTGCCAAATGCAGGCTTCATGCCTCCGGGCATTACCACATCGTTTGCTGCATTAATGGAACGGCTGGCCAGCAACGAATAACCACCAAGCGCCACGCCTTTTGATTTCGCGTAATCCTTCAGCGCTTTCATACGCTGCAGGTTCTGTTGCGAAGTATCTTCAATATTAAACCCGCTACCAAAAGTCATGATCACCATCTCAAAACCCACTTCCGCACATTGATCAATTGCTTTTTTTACCGGCTCATCCACTGCGCTGCTTACATGCATGATGATGGGATTTTCGGTTACCCACGGTGCGATGGTGCGGTAAAGCTTTCTTTCGCTTAGCCCTCTCCGTTCCCTGTCGTAGCTGTCGTACACCAGCTCCCATAACCGCATGCTTTCAAAAGATGCACCGGGCGCCAGCTCCTGCCCCATCCCGGTTTTGGGCATACATACCAGCAGTGAAGGGGTTTGCAACGCATAGTTTACCTGCGTGGTGTAAGACGGATCGGTTTGCCATTCTACACAGGCGTTTTGTGCTGCATTGGGCGACATGGAACCGAAGGCGAAATCACTTTCTGTAAATATAGGAGGCAGTTCCCAGCGTTGCTTGTGCTCTACGGCGCTTTCTGCCTCTGTTACCGCCAGGTGCTCGCTTTTAATATTATTTACTATAATTTCCTGCCCGCTCTTATTTCCCACACTTACCCATTTGCTTAGCAGGGGTAATCCATCATATAATTCGTAATGCACTTTTACGGTTAGTCCGCTCAGGAAATCAAAATCCTCCTGCGTTTCCTTCGGCGCACCCAACAACACTACCTGCTCTATTTTACTGCGCCCTGTTGCCCCCGCTTCACCGCGCACCATTTTGCCACCACGGGGATCGGTCTTACCCACACGGATATGCGCAGGAGTAGATTGAACAGGTAATTCAGCAAGGGAGGTATAGCTTTTGCCATCTTCCGATATACTGTATATCATTTTGCCGGTGGCCAGCAGGACCTTCAAATAATAAGATTTGCCCGGGTCAAAGCCTTCGAAACTCTGGCTTTTGCCATCATGAAATATTCCAAAACTTTTATTGCGGGGTGAAAGATAGAATTTAGATGAATGCTCTCCTTCAAACTGCAGCGCAATACCAGGGCCATACCCGCTGCTTTGGTCCGTGCCGGCATTCAGCCTGCATATGATCACTTTGGTACCGGCAGGCAATGCCCGTTCGCCAAATACAACGGCATTTGCCGGAGCCATTATTTCTCCGGCCTTACCCTCATTATTAAATGCATTGGCCGCTGCATTTACGGTAACAATATTCCACTGAGGCGACAATGTAATAAAATCATCTTTCAGTAATACTGCTCTTTGGGCATCGCCCGCATTCAGGTTCTGGAAATTGCGGATGATGGCTTCATCGGCTTTGTAGGTAAAGGCAACTTCTATTCCTTTGGGCGGCCAGGGCAGTTGCTGCGACGACCATTCCGTGCGGCGGTTCCATTCAAAACGCGCTTTGATGGGAGATGTAGCGTATGATACCAGCTTTAAACTGTACGGATCGGCTTTCATTGCGGGTATCCATTCGGGTAAGAGGTAGTTGCCAATAGGCTGACCCGTTAATCCTCCCGCTTTTATTTCATGACCGTTTATCCAGAGTACGGCTTCGGGCGATACCGCCCGGACAAGGGCTTCATTGGTAACCAGGTTATCCAATCCAATGGTTGCCCCGTTGGGCGCAAGTGTAAAAGTTCTTGTTATCAGCCCGTTGCTCAGCGCCATATGACCTTCGGGTGTTTTGTATACTGCAGCGGATTGTGCGGCGCCGGAAACCAGCCAGTCGGTTTTGCTGCGCAATTGTGTTTTATTATAGGGCGGAAGCGCGTCAACACGAACGTTTTGCGCAGTAACGGCAATGCATTGGTACGTTGTAACAAATGCTAACACCATTTTAAAAATGTTTCTTTTCACGCTATGCTTATTTTAGTTACAAGATTAGTGGATTTTATAATAAAAAGAAGAAGGGGTAAAACACAGGCATTTGTAACCTCCTATCACTTGAGAGCTAAATCTATTTTTTAAATGATTTAGCTAACATTTTGTTTGTATGTTACTTTTTTTGCGGAAAAAAAGTAACCAAAAAAGCCGCCGGAAAACGAATACCCCCCGTTTTCCGGTCGGTTCCCTGATGTGTCCTTTGTGCTACTGTATATTCAACTTTAGTCCGCTGCTGCTTTTTCATTTCTGTAAACATAATTCTGTCGCAGATATTATTTAAGATAGAACAAAACATACAACGGATTAATAGGCTATTTATTAACTGGTGGTTGATGCAAAAATGCAATGTATTTTTCCAAATATTCCTTAGGTGGGGTATGCCATTCCGCCGTTCTGCTTACCTTAGTGCGTGCACAGTGATACGCAAACTCATATAGTATGTTTACTATTTTTGGATTGGGGATCAAATTGCCATCTTCCCCCGTAACAAATGCTCCCCTGTTCCCGGTTTTAACTTCTTTTGCTATCTCAAGCATCGCATAATACACCGGTAAACGTGCAGATTTTACTCTTACAAAATAGTCGGGATGCTTTTGCACTTTCTTTTCGGCCCTGTCAAAGATCCGGTTGTATTCCGCAATTAATTTTTCCGATAAAAAACTTTCTTTTTCCTGTACCGGCGAGCCGAATATAGACATCTTCACGCCTTTTCCGGATTGGTTATTATCGTGCAGCAGCCTTATATATTCTTTTATACCGGCAGCAGCGGGACCGTAATAAGCATCAATAAATTCATTTTTTTCTTTTTCAATATCAAGGTCAGGGTTCCACAGCATTTTAGCGATCATATAGGCCCTTAACGGCGCAAAATCGCCACCAGACTGGATATTACCCTGTTCAAATAATGCCGATACATTATTGTTCCTGAGAAATTGAATATTGGGCTGTAATACCCGCAGGTTGGGAAACGGAGCGAACAGGTGTGAAAAACGAATTACATAATCCCATACCAGGATGTTATCCGTAAGCTTTCCCCAGCCTATTAAATCTTCGCTAAAAGCCTTATCACCTGTTTCCATAGGATCGTTGCGGGAGCTCTCAATACTGCACAGCATAATATTTACATTCTTCCGCGGCACGATACCTTTTGGGGGTACACGGGAGTATTGATATGCCAGGGTGGAAATAATTTTATCCGGGAACCTCTCTGCTACTTTATTTACAAAAGTTAACAATGACCCCATACCCAGGGCAGGATATTTTTCTCCACCATGGGTAGAAAGTAATTTCTCTTCGGGCGCAAAAGCAGCATGTTTTTTATCCAGCGCAGCACAGTTATCGCAACGGCAATAATTCACGTTGTCGTTTTGGCTAACAGACCAGTAAAGCGCCTGCGGGTTTTTATCAATGGCTTTTTGCAGGTTTTTACATACAATTTCTAATACGTCCGGATTGGTTAAACACAATTGCGACTGAGGCTGAGTGCTGCTCCCATCCCAGGATGGAACAGAAGCGCCATGCCTTTTTCCATTATAAAAGCTAAAATATTCGGGATGGCTTTCCCCGTATTCCCTGGGGTCAAGCAGGCTGTTAAATGTGTGTACCCAATAACCCCACTGCGTTTTATCGCCGCCTCTGCCTTCAAAGGAGTGCAGCTTATGCCAGTCCATAAACTCCGGATCGTACACATCATTATAGTAGGTTTCCCTGAAACGAAAAGCCGGTAATTGTATATCATTTATGGGCTGAAGTACTATCTTTTTTCGCTGAGGGACATACGTAAAATCCGATGTATATTTTCTGCAGCCCAAATATTTGTCCAGGAAGGTATACACACTGTATATCACTCCTTTTTTATCGCCTCCTGTTAAGATTAATTTATTTCCGCTTGTTTTAATGAGTAATCCGTCCTGCTTCAACTGACTGTAATCTATCTGATCCTGCTCAGGTCTGTTTACCCTGCCAATCAAAATTTCGGAAGCAGTGCTTTTTTCGTTATCGGCAACTACCGGTAAACTTACTCCCGTGATCCTGAACAAATAATCCTGCAGCACTTTAGCTGCCTGGATCTCTACCAGAGTAGCCTTCGCAGGCATCACAATGCTGTAGGGTGACTTGCCTTTTTTTATTAAAGTAACTTTTTGGGCAACCATTGTATTGCACAACAGCAATAAAAAGGTAAGTTGAAATAGCTGTTTCATATTGAGTGTAACTAATGACTTCTAAAATATATTCGGAACCAAAGATGCAAATTATATTCTTTCGTTTCATTTGCGGGTTACGGTATCACTTCCGGCTTTAACGACGTTGCTCCTAAAAGCGGATCCCACTTATTTCTCATCCCAGGTATATATTATCACATCTCCCGGATCAACCGCTAACGTATTAGTATAAACGTTGGCAGGAACCATCGTTCCGTCTTTTAATACCTTTTTTACAATATCGCCGGCAACAACTGTTAGCTTCATCGGATTTTGAAAATCGCGGTTAACGATGACCAGGAACCGGCGGTCTTTTTTTTGCAACACAGATACCACCGCGCCGTTATCGCCCGTTTCCAGCACTGTAAAGGGGGCTGGAAGCTTATCCATTCTTCTTGTTCCGGGAGGGATGTGTGTGCCGGTATGCGCTACCGAAACCAGCCTGGCATTGAGGAACACCCCGGCAAGGTTTTGTATTTCATTGTTGATCAGTTTTATGCGATCATATACATCGGTACGTTTGCCGTCAAGCCCAATGGGTGCATGATGGAAGTCCCAACTGGAATTAATACCGGGCGTCCAATAGGTAAAATACTGCAACGCCTGTGCGCCATAGGCCAGGTTGCTGTACATCTGCAGTTTGATCTCTCCTACCGTGGCTACAGGATAGGAACCATGCGCTACAGATAAAGCAAACGCCCAGAACGGGAGCCCGCTCTTCTTTGCAGCGGCAGCAATGATTTCAAGGTTTTTGTACCAATCAGAACGAAGTGTTCTGACCCCATTTTTTTCTGATATGGGATAATGATCGAAGGAAATAAAAGGTACGGGCACTTCTTTTAAAAACACATCCACATGTTCTTCGTACATATCTTTTCCGGGTTCTAATTCATAGTCTTCAGCAAACAACTGGGAAAGAGCGGCATAGTTGGGGAAGAGATTGATATAGCAGGGATGCTGCTTATCCACCGCCTGTATCCTTTTCATCCATATCGCCAGTTCCGGAAAATCCACAGCATTCGGTTCGTCTCTGAGATGATAACCGAAAAGCGCCGGGTGTTTCATCAGCCGCTTCACCGTTTTCTCAGGCTCTGATTTTAGTTCCGGGCAGTACGGCATCAGTTTCACACCCGTTTGCCGTGCAATATCCAGCGCTTTTTCTACAGCCTCTATGCCGGAATACGATGAAAAGTTGATATTAATGCCTGATGCTTTAAGTTCCCGGAAACGTTCGACGGTCGTTTCCCGCTCAGGAACACCCACCCAGGCTAAAACAGGGAATTCACCATCCGCCTTCAGCTTTTCCTGCGCAAAAGCACTAACCCCGGATGTTACAGCTAATATTGCTGCCAATAAATTTGTATATAATGTGTTCATCAGAATAATTTAGGATGGAAACTTATTCCTGAAAGTTATTAAGATTTGACCAGTGTTTTTGAAACGGCTTTCCGGTATCCTTTTATTGCTGTATTCAGATTTTTCCAGATCTCCACAATAGCATAGCTGTTGTTCTGAGCCCCGTCGCCTTCTATTACAGCCTTCAAGGTATAATAAGGTATGCCGTTAATTACATTATACCCTCCCTCGTGATAATGACCCTGGAAAACAGCAAGCACTTTACCCGATCGTTCAAGGATCGCTCTCACCCGGTCTGCATTATCCGGACAATACCTGGCATGATCGCCATCAAAAGCCGGGCCGTCCAGTTGCTGATGAATAAATACAACAGCAGGTTGGTGATGCTTCCTTAAATCTTCTTCTAACCATTTTAATTGCTCTTCAGGAACATGACAATCTTTCCAGTCGAAGTTCCCGCGGTCATAGCCGATACCTTCCCGGGTATAATTGGGATCCAGCACTATAAAATGGTGACGTTTCGCATTAAAGGAATAATAGCTCCTGGCTTTTGAAAAACCGCTGTTATGGATCTTACTTAAAAACTGGTCTTTTGAAATAGAGTCCATATCGTGGTTACCCAAAACATGGTATACCGGTCCTTTAAATTGCCTGAACTTTAACTCAATGGTTTCAAGGAACCGGAGGGTTTCCTCTTCATTGGGATGAATATTCTGATCTTTAAAGTCGCCCAGCTCAATAAGAAAATCCACACCCTGCTCATTCATCAGCTCAATACATTCGGATAATTTGGTTAAGGACTGCTTATAATACCTGCTGTTATTAGGAAGCCGGTCGGCATAATGCAGGTCTGTAACTATACCAAATCTTATTGCGGGAGCCGCAACTGCTTTTTCACTTCCTGCAAGCAACAGTTTAGTGCCTGCGATCAGTGTCACCCACGATAAAAGAAACTTTTTCCTGTTCATCTAAGTTTTTGTTTTTGAATACGAAGAAAGAAGTTGAAAGATAAAAAAATAAGGCGTAAGTAGAAACAAACGCCTGTTTAACCTTTGTGGACATTTTCCTAAACTAACTGCTCGTTTATATTAATAACTTCCGATGCTTCCGTTAAATGGATCAGTTTTGATTTTATATAGTGCTACAAGCCAATAGTATTCTCCCGCTTACTTTGCCGATACGACCTCCGCCGCACCTACACATTTAAAATCAAATTTTAATACAGGGGCCTGCCCGCCTGAAAAATCACTCTTTATCACAATTTCATTTTCTCCTTCCGACCATTTCGGCAAAACGCCGGCTTTGATTTCTTTTAATTTGTTCCATGTGGCGTCGCAGAGGTACACAGACTTGCCGTCAATGATCAGTTTGTCTCCTGCTTTCAGCGGTTCATTTATTTCGAGTGTTTGATAATTGTTGATTTCCAGCCGAAGCTGAGATACCGTTGCGGTTCTATTTCCTTCAGCGGCAGTAGCTGTAATATAAAGCTGAACAGATTGCGCGGTAAATGGATTATTTATTTTAACACGCGTAGCAACAGGCTCACCGGTTTGTACGCTTCTGTATTTGTGTTCATATTCCATTTGCAGGCTCACCGGGTATAAAGCCCATGAGCTTTCCCCTGTTTTTTCAAGATGGAACTCGTTTTTGGGGTCTTTAAATTTTTCAATCTGGGCTGCGGTAAACGCTTTGGCTTTTCTTGCTTTCTGCCATTCCCGTATGGCTTCAAAGAATTCTTCTTTAAATCCGCTTTTTTCAATGCTTTCGTCTACACGCAACAGGTAGCCCGCATTAAATGCGGCACTTCTTGCCTGTATCCATTCCATTTCTTCGGGGCGATATGTTCCTTCCAGCTTAAACCACCCCAGCATGCCGGGCATATAATTGCGTTCAAAATAACGTTGATTCTCTATCCGGTAGTTGATCTGGCTTTGCCGTAGTCCGCTATACCAGGGCTCACCCCAGTTCATGTAAGCATAAATATGCCAGTAATAATGCGCGGTTGTAGAACCGCAAACCAATCTGTCTCTGTCAAGATTTTTATACCACAGGTCTATAAATTTATTTTCCCCATAAGCTCCATGCCCGGTTGCCTCCAGTCCTTCAAAACCATCAAAATCCATGAGGTCTATACCCGTTTCATTGCATACTTCCGCCATACGCCTGGCATACTCATCCTGTAAATAAATATCGGGCAAAAAACCTTTGTAACTGTTATTGGCAAGCTTATCAACAACAGCACCGGCTTTATGGCTTGCCTTTGCAGTTTTAAACTGCCCTCTCACACAATCCAGCAATCGCCAGGGCGCGTCTTCAGAAACCGTTCTGTATGATATTAATTCCTTCCCTATTTTAACAGTATGCGTTGATCCGGTATTTTTAAACCAGGTGGGGTCTTTCACATAAATTACATCATCATGCTCACCAATATCTTTTACCAGCACCGAGCTGCCTGTTTTGCAAAGGCTGTCGTTTGGTACAGGCCACACATAAGGGTCATTAGTGCCTGTAAACGTGGTAAGGGTATGCACACCCAGTGAAATACCTTCGGCTTTGGCCTTAGCGGTAAGTTTGCGTATATCTTCAGCACAGTTCGGGAAACGCGCGGTTTTTAGCCCGAAATGCCCCCAGCTTTCAAAAATATCTCCAATATGTACCAGCCTGAAATTGGCTTTCTTCGCATACTCAATACAGTTGTCCATGTTCTTTCCTTCGTACATCATGTAGGCCTCGCCCGTTCTTGACGAACGCTTTATCCATTCACCATCCAGCATTGGATGCGGCAGGCCTTCGCCCAATTCAATTTCTTCAATCACATTCAATACTTCAGGTTCGGGGCAGCCAAAAAAAGCAATGGCGCTCCCGGCGAAATCACTGTTGATGGATGCTACGTATTGTATTTTATTTCCCGTTCCTATTGTTTGAGGAATCCTACGGTCGCGCGCAAATAAACGCAGCTCACTGCCGTAAGGCTTTTTTACAGCCAGGCTACCCCTGTACATTCTCACATATTCAGGCATATCCCCGTCGCCGTTTACATCGGTTGCAATAGGTTGCCCGATTTTATCTTTCAATGAGTCAGGTAAATGTTGCCCCGGCAGCGGATCAATAAAAGAGCCCCCACCTGCATTGTCTCCGTCATCGGGTATACCTTCAATAGTATTAATGTTGAGTGACTGAATGCCTATAGCAAACGCAGTATCCCTTACCACGCCTACTGTTTCACCTATCAGCTTACCAATAGTAGTTGCATAGGGTCCCCACACTACTGCCTGTGTACCATTACGTGGTTCCAGCGAAAGCAATTCAAAGCGCAGGTATGCTGCTTTGTTTTTTATACCAACAACAGCTTTTATCCCTCCGGGATATTGCAGCGTGATCAATTGTTCCTGAGCATTGTAATTTGCCTGTTCCGGCAAAGTATATGCGGAATCTTTGTATAAACTGAGCAACGGGGCTATTTGTCCTGCCGGAAAATAGTCTTTACCGGAAGCTTTTTCCTTCATGCTCAGGATATTACCCTGTGCATCGAATCCAAGCGTCACATAATCTGTTTCAAGACTAAAATCAACCTTTTTACCGCAGGATATAAAGAGTAAAACAACCAGCAAAGGCATGAATAAATCCCATAGTCTTTTTTTAATTATCTGCATTTTATATACATTTTTGACGTACAAAACTTATTAGCTATTCATATTCATTTGGGTGCATTTCAAATTGTCGCATCTTCGGCCTGCCGTGGGCGGTGTCCGCACCATAGCCGTCAACTTAAATAAAAAGAAGCCCTGGTGGTGGTACGTGAGACACGTACCACGGCGATTGCCCCGGCACGTGTCTCCACGTGCCGGAAGGTGAGATGCAGTTTCCTCCTCTAAAAAAACTTAAGTTGACGGACATAGTGTCCGCACCAACTGGCGACAATTTGAAATGCACCCTATTCATTTTACCCTCAACAATTACCGGGATATATCTTATTTTGTTTTATTTATTTTTTGAGCCCTGCTATCCAATGATATGATAGGTTTTACTGCCTCGCCGGGTAAAGCCGGCCTGTTAGAAACAGCGCCCGAAAAGCCATACCAGAAAACAACTGCTGAATACCCGAAAAAATTCCATGGAAAGCCTGAGATACTTCATATTCGTTTAGTTATTTTCTTTAACAACAATCATATATCCTTTTTTACCGGGAATATTTACGGAACTCAATGATTGCAGCGGCTGTTCCTCCTGGAAGTCCTTTACAAAAGGAATACTGATTGTGCATTTAGATGGATCATACCCAAGCGCCTGCCAATCAATAATCACAGAACTCACCTGGTCTTCCTTGCTCCAGTTGGCTATGGCAATAATACTTTCTTTTTTTCCTTTGAACACAGACGCTTTGATGTGTTCATTATTGGTAGTAACCGCGCAGGCTTTATCCCAATAGCCGGTCAGCTCCTTTTCTTTAAAGCTGTGCTGATCCCAGAATTTCCACAATTCATCGGGGGTATTACCTGTCCATCCCGCACGGTTAGTGATGCCATATACCATTCCCCGCCATGGGTTTCCTCCGCCTTCCAGCATTTGCCCGGGCAAGCCAAACGGAATACCCGACACTTCAACCAGCCAATGATCGGGCAGGCGGTTATAATCTCTTCCTTCGCCTATCCATACCAGGTCGAAATACGGCAGCAGGTCCATATACAGGTTCAAGCAGCTGGCATACCCGGCCCAGTTATTAAAATGATTCCAGCTATGCAAATCCATCCTGCCTTCCGGGCGGTACTGGTCAATCAGTTTCCTTGCGCGGCGCAATGTAAACCTGTCGAGCGCTGCATCATCAATGTACACACCGTCAATCTTCAAATTCCGCAACATCCAGTCAAGCCCGCCTATATAAAAGTTATTCAGCCTGCTGTTGGGTGTGGTAATAACGGAAAGATCCATCTCTCCTTTAAATTCCCCTTCTTTCACAATATTGTACCATGCGGGAATATATTTCTCCCTCAGGTTTTTAATCAACCATTCATTGGGTCCTTTTGGATGCAATGCTTCCGTGCGGCTGGCATTGCCCGGGCCAGGAAACAGCACCTCCCCGTTCAAACTGTAAAAAGCCTGAAACTCGGGAATATTTTTAGTGAGCTCACGGGTGGTATAATACAGTTTCAGTCGCTGCTTTTCTTCATGTGCTTTATCCACCAGGGTTTTTAATTCCCCAGTATTTTCATCTAAGTAAGGATAATTAATAAAAGGATAGATATTCTCTGCGTGATGGATGTTGATGATATTGGCGCCAGCTTTTTTTGCTTTTTCAATTTTGCTGAACGCATCGGTTCCTCCGCCGTGAAAATACCTGTCGCCATATTTTACTTCATTGCTGATCGTTCTGAAAGGAGTGATCAACAGTTCAAAATCATAATTTAACACGCTCCCTTTTGCCATTTCACGGTTTCCGGAATAAGCCTTAACCCATACCGTATTTGTTTTTTCACTTAGCTCTACCCCTCCCCTGTTATCGTTTCCCCATGAAGGAGGGAGATGCAAAGGACTAAAGGCATAATAAATATTAACCAACGGCAAGGTATAATTCTCTGCTTTTAGCTTAAGCCTCAAACCGCCATTAACCGCGCCCATCCATAAAGCGTCCTGGTTTTTAGCGGTATCCCATTGCCACTGCCAGGAAGCCGGCCGCAAGCCGCCTTCACGGTTCAGTCCCATCATATATTCGGCTTTTTCTTTATTTACCGGCACTTCGAGGCGAATATCCCTGATCTTTAAAGGTTGCAAAGCTTTTAACGCCAGCTTGTAATCTACAAAGCCATCAAACTCAAGCCTGCCTGAACAAATAAGCTCACATTCGGCCGAACTGTTTTTTACCTGCCATGCTATAAAACCGGGAGCCTGTGCTGTAAATTGTAATGAGCCGGGTTGCAAAGCAATAATATCACCATTTTCCTTTTCAATTACAAAGCGTAATGCTTCGCTAAGTATGGGTTCGCCCTTTTGTGCTATACTTTGATTGGAAGCGGTAAAATAACTGGCGATTGCCTGAGGCAGGCCGTTGGCGGCAATAGTCACGGACCGTCCTAAAATATGCAGCGTATTGCCGTTACGGGTTACAGGCGCATACCCTTTGGTAACTTCATCATTAATGCCAAGCGTACTGTTCAGCCAGTACATGCGCGATAAGCGTTTACCCTCGTTGAAACCATGATCCCGTACTTCTTCGCCATCAACCTCTAATTGTATTTTTATCGTTTGCGCTTTATTGTTAGCCGATACCGTTGCGGTACCATAATAGGTTCCTTTTGTTATGCCCGAAAGATCCATGCCAATCCACAAAGGCTGTACCTTACCATTTTGAATGTCTATTTTTTTTGTAAACGGATTTCCCAGGTAATCAATGCCGCCCCTGTTAAAACAGCTCACCTGCCGGGAAGAAATTATTTTCCCATTTTTGGTTTTCAGATCAGAAAAACTGAGTTGTATATTCTTCAGATCAGTTTTTATAGCCCATACCCCCACCTGGTAAACAAAATATTCACCCGGCTGCGCCTGCAACACAAAATTATTTTTTGAATAATCGTTGTGTAACCACGATACCTGCAAGGAGTCATTCCACTTAACAGGATGATCTCTTGTTTCGGGAAAAATGTAAAACGATTGCTTTGACAGCACCGTATATTGTTTTGCAGCCACTTCCGGTGAAATGTAATTTCCCGTTCCGGTTTGACTATAAACGCTAACGCTAAGGAATAGCAGAATACATAAAAAAACATTTTTTATTTTCACCATATTATTTGTTTTTTCTATCAACAGTAATACTATCATTTATATTAATAGCCGCCCATAATGCGTTAAGCAAATGACTCCGGAGGCCTGAAAGTTTTCATTCTTTATTCTCTAAGCTCATCCACAAATCCTTTTAAAAGGTTTCAACGGAAAAAAATAGTATTATCCTTCTTCCACCACCAGCCAGGTAAACCCGCCGGCAGGGACTTCAACCGGCACCTCCGCTTCATAATTATGATTCAGTGTATAGATCTTCGGGATGCCTTCCTGTTCTCTAATTTTTGCTACAGTTTTTAATCCGGTATAATATAAGGGTAACCGGAAAAAATTTTTGATGGGCTGATCCGTAGGATTAAATATAATCGCCATCCCTCTGGTATCCAATTCCGGGTTCACATGGAACATCCCATCCAGGCTCCTGCCCGTTGGCCGTCCAATATGAATGATATCCGAAGTAAGGATACTCCTGTACTTTTTGAACCAGCCTGTCCACTTTTTTACCATCGCTTTTGTTTCCGGGGTATCATATAAGCGGTTACCCCTTACCGTAAACTGGCAACCACTGGCAAGATGCTGAAAAAGCCCCACTTCGTAGCGATCCATATTCTCCGAAAGTGGCTCCAGTCCGATACGGGGATCATTGGAGTAAAACCCCACCAACTGAAGCGTCATCCAGCCCATTGTTGGCGCCTTATGCCAGGTGCCGTCATAAATATATTGCCTCCCCAGCAACAACTGCTGTTGCGGTGTAAGATTAGCGCTGGCTTCACGGTAACCCATACCAGTGGCAGCCTGCCCGTTTAAAAAATACCAGTCAGGCATAGGCGTATACATATTCCGGCGTTGCAGCTCATGTATTACACTGGTTTGAAATTTCCATTGTTCCCATTGGGAATCATAATAATTGCGATGATGGGAATGATCAACCGCTGCACACGCGTCACCATGATAAGGGCCATCCACATTTAACGACATTAATCCTGTGGTGTCAAAAAATTTCCACATTTTAGGGTAGTATATATCCTGCCATTTACTGGCGATGCATACACTTTGCCCGAAAAAGCTGCCAGGCTTACCGGTAGCCGGGGCAATACAATCATATGCAGCGCCCCTTCCACGCGAAGCTACCTGCAGTTCGTAACCACCTGTTATAATGCCTTTGGTTTTTGCGTAATCCGCTACCTCTTTCCACAAAGACAGGTATGCCGGGGCAAGGTTATCATGACTGATTCCCGGCCACGCCATCACATCCAGCCTTTCAAACCCCAGCTCACTCATCTGGTCAATAAATTGTTTCAGTTTCACGGGATCTTGCGAAGTAATGCCGCCTGTGAGTAAGCTTTCGGATACCTGTGGCGCCAGCTTACGATATAACCTGCGGTTGGCTAAGGTTTGCCGCTCCTGGTCATCATTATCATGCAATAATTCAAATGTGCTGAAAGAATGAAACAGGGAATCGTTAGCCACATGAGCCGAAGGCCCAAAATGGAGTGTGCTCAGTAACAAGTTGAAATGCGGATTCTTCAGAAAAAGATCTTCTGCGGGATTATGGGTGGCCCAGGTATTATAATCCGGGTCTACTACCCAATGCGTGGTACCGTATCCGAAACGGGCAGTGTTATTTTTATCATCAGAAGGATAAAGTGTGGAACCACTTGCTTCGGGCGTATTGTTAACCGCGGCGAAAGCATAATCGCTTTCCACATGCAGACGGCTTTCCTGGTCTTGTGATACTGCCAGTACCTCACATTCCATTTTATTCACCACAATTTCCCTTCCTTTATTATTTTTTACCGTTAGCCATTTACGGATAACCGGCATTCCTTCATACATTTCGTAGTGTACATCAATGGTTACCCCACTCATAGCGGCAGGTGGCTGGTAATGCATGATAATATATAATCCTTTTGGCGGCCACTCAGTATTTACCGCATTATATTTAACCTGCCAGGGATAACGGGGTTCAGGATCTCTGATCTCCATTCCTGAAAAATAAAAAGCATTGGGTTCAGCAACGAGGGCTGTACACCATTGTTCAAGGAAATATGATTTTTCAGGTTGACCAATCAAACCACCTATATTATGCCAAACGCTGTCGAGCATCACCCGCGCTTCCGGCTTAACGGCACGAATATACTCTGCTTCATTAGATAAGTTTTTATAACTGATACAAGCAATATTACCCCCAATATAAAACGTTCTGCTCACCAGTCCATTGGTAAGCATAAGCTTTGCCGTTTCACCGTTACCGGCTTTTTGCAGTAATAATTTTACTTGTTGCTTAACCGGAGTAACCAGCCAATCTTCTTTTACCACCTCCGCATGCAATGCATTCACCATTGTTACCTGCGGGAGCGCCGCTAATGATGCGATCAGCGATTTTTGCTTTTCAGTGGCCTGCTTTTGTTCTTTATGCAGTTCTTCCACATTAAGCAATAAGTATTTTTTAGCATCAAATTTTGAAGCATATGTGCTTAACCTTGCGGCATAAATCAACCCATTAAAATTGGCATTATTACCTGCATTAGCCAAAGAAAAATTATCAGCTATTTGTTTTGATAATCGAAACTTACCTTTCCTCTTCCCGTTGACATATAGGTTTCCGTTGCCATTTTCATTTACCAATGCCAGGTGTATCCATACTTCCGGCGTAACCGGCGCCATTACATAAGATGCTTTGCCATCAACAACAGCCACCCAGTTAGATCCCTGCTGCGCGATGACGTACCCCTTTGAAAGGTTTCCGAAAGCCGCCACGCCAAAATTTGTTCCCTGATGCCCATCATTGTTATTAAGCGTAATTGCTTTTACCCAGGTTTCTAAAATAAATTTCCCCGAGGCCTCGCCTATCTTTTTTTTAATGGCGTAAGCTGCATTCCCTTTGAATAAAACGGCCCCTTCCCCATTCAGTTTTTTATCGGCAGGCGCATCAGCGAAAAACAAAGGTGCACCCGAGCTTTTTAAGTCATTGCCATTGCCGCTCATATCTTTCAATATCTCCGGCGCAGCCGCAAAAGTAACAGTACCCGAGCGTCCCATATTGTAATATGCATTTGTAACCAATTGCCCATAGCTTTGCGCATAAAACACTACAGTAATTAATATAAAGCCCAAAAATATTTTTCTCATTTCCAAAGAAAGTTTGCCGTTCGGTTATATTTTATCCCCCTTTTATAAAAATAGAATTTGTTATTATAATGCGGAGAATACCCCGTATATGCTCAAGCGTTTGTTTTTATAATTTTTAGAAGATTATTTATTCCCTTTCAGCCGGCGGGAAATACCTTTCAGTGATTCAAGATGCGATGTTTCTATACTACCGTCTCTAAACAAGCATATATCAATGCTCACCACACCACCATTGGCATTGCATTTACGGATGTAATCGGCCATAAAATCAGGGGTATACCGCAAGCCAGGTGCGGCCCACTCATTTCCGAGGTAAGACAAGACATGCCACTGCACACCATCACGCCAGCGAGACAAGGGTACTTCACCAAACTTGTTCTGCTCACCTGTGGTATAGTCATCTTCAGTCGTTGATGAATTGGAGCTTGTCATTTTAGGGTTGTTCAAAGCAATGATCCTTTTTGCATTGCCTGCCCGGAGTCCTTTTGCGAGGATAGCCCACTTTTCTTTGTTGTACCCAATATATTCATAACATCCGTCTGTCCACCATCCCGCCACTTTATCTTTATATCGTTCCCCATATTCTGCAGCTACATCTGCCCATTTCTGTACATAAGCTTCTGTTACTTTTTCAGTATAGCCCATGGCCTTAGCGGCTTTTTCATCATCACGCGGCCCATCACCCGTCCAGTATAACATTAGTTTAATACCTCTTTTATGAAGCGATGCATACAAATCTTCCACCAGGTCGCGTTTAGCACAGGCTTCGCCCGGTTTATACCCGGTTATTTTGTCGAAGGTTTTATTCGGCGCTATAAGGTGACGGGTTCTCTGCATCATGGTAAAGACTACATACGAGGCCCCTGTTGATTGTATTTGCATTGCAAATTTTTCCGTATCAAATTCATTCACGCAGGCATCCCAATCGGTTGTGCCATCCATGGTGTTAATACGGTTGCCCGCACACTGTACGCTATACAAATAATGCACAAAAACACCCCATCCAGCCGCTTTAAACCAATCCGTATTCCCCGCTCTTTCAGCAGGAATTCTACTACTGGTTTCAGGCACAGTATCTTTTAATGGCACAGGATGTTGTACATACCCGTTATTAGCAACCATGGGCTGCATAACTATGGTTGCTACATCGGTTGTTACATCCCGTTTTCCATCTAAAAAAAGAAAAAGAGATAAGAATGGTATATAAAAAACAAGCAAATAAATTTTCATTATTATTTGTATTATACTAACCGGCAATTCTTTTGCTTTTTGCATAGCTTACATTAAGCCATGCAAAAGATCAAAAAGTATAGTATGCGTAAGCCCTCCGTTTATTAACCAGGGGCTTACGCATAAACAATACATATCGCTGCAACTTTTATAGCAGGAGTGGATATATTTTAATTACTGCAAAGGATCAAAGTTTCCTCCCCAGGTATTATTTTGCTCAATCTTGCTGTTGCGCTCTAAAACTGATTTTGGTATGCCAAAGAAGGAATACTTGTCTTCATCCAGCATCACTATTTGACGGTAATCCTCGTTTTCTGTTACTGTAAATTGATCCCAGATTGTATTAATATCGGTTAAACCTGTTGGCCGGTTTGCAGCCGTACCGTTCCATTCAAACCTTAATCCATGAAAGTATTTGTCTTTAAAACTATTAAAAGTGGAAGCGTACATACGCCACCTGCGCAGATCCCAAAATCGCTGCCCTTCAAAAGCGAATTCAACCAAACGTTCGTCCATTATAGCCTTTCTAATGTCAGGAATTGCTGCAGCAGTAATTCCATACTTCCCACCAGCTCCCGGTTCAATTCCGGCTCTCTGGCGAATTTGGTAAAGTACCGTCAATGCTTCGTCAGTTTTGTCTATTTCATTTGCAGCTTCTGCCATGTTCATCAACACTTCGGCATATCTGATTTCAATCCAGTCAACCTGTCCATCCTCTACGGTCGTTCTTGTTATGTTGCGGTCCAACATTTTAGCAGGATAAAATCCTGAATGGGAAAATAAATTTTCACTGTTATCGGCCCTGGCTTCTTTACCGTTTATACCAGTAGCTGCATTCCCGTCCGCATCATAAAAATATGTCCACATATTTTCCTTCCCAAACATTTCGGCCAGAAAAGGTTCAGCGCCGTTATATGCAATAGAAGCGTAAAAACGTTCATCACGGTTTTGAAATAATTTCCTGTAGTCCATTGTTGCCGGATCATATTTTGACCCATCCTTCATTGGGTATGCATTCACTAATTCAAGTGAAGGAATATTTCCTCCTACACAACCACGTGCATACAGCAAAGGGCGCATACAAGCCTGAGAATAGCCATTGGCAAATCCCGGATATTGGAATCTTTTTACCATAATCACCTCTTTGTTCATTTCGTCGGTCCACAATTCTTTATAATTGTTGTACAACCCTTTGCCGTGCTCACCTAAAAATGTAAGGGCATCCTTATTCGCATTATATGCATCAGTCCAGCGTGAAAGATCATTAGCCCGGTTAAACTGAGGACTGGCCCAATACAGCAATACCCTGCCTTTAAAAGACATAGCAACACACTTATCAATACGGCCAATTGCACTAACAGGTTCTACCAATGTAATAGCTTCATCAATGTCTTTTAAAATCTGGGTAAAGCATTCTGAAGTTTTACTCCTGGGAACAAAAACAGCTTGTTCATTATCCGGCGATTCGGGTGCTAAAATCAATTCAACGCCCCCATAAGCTTTAACCATCCTGAAATAGGCCCATGCACGCCAGAAGAGCGCCTGTCCTTTTAATGAACCTTTGATACTGTTATCAAACGTCGCGTCATCTATTTGCGCCAGGAAGAGGTTGATCTTCCTTATATTATCATAAGGAAAATCATTATAAGTATCGGAAGTTAAAGTACCATTCAGGTATGCGCTTAGTGCTTCTGCATATTCGCCGTTCACCACCATTGTTTCATCTGTTCTTCTGCCAACAGTAAATGGTGCGGGCATAAAGTTGGCGTAAATATCATTTACATACGCTTCTGCAACTGCGGGATTTGTCAGGATATCTTTACTTCCCAATGCCTCAAGATTCGATTTATCTAAAGGGCTACACCCATTGAACAAACAATGGCATAAAAAAGCACTTAATAATATTTTAATTAGTTTCATATTGCTGCTTTTATACTTTACTAAACAAGAATAAAATTGATCAGAATAAAACATTTGCACCAAATGTAAATGTCTTCATCGTTGGATAAGCATTCATACTTCCAACATTGGGATCATGATAATCATATTTCGAGAATGTCAGCAGGTTTGTTCCTGACACGAAAAACGATATACCTGACACTGTGATTTTCTGGCATAAGCTTTTTGGAAGCGCGTAGGAAAGATTTACATATTGTAAACGAAGGAAGCTTCCATTCTTTAACCAGAACGTTGAAGGCAGATGATCCATAGTATAATCCCATGTAACAGGCCGCGGATACCGGGCATCAATATTATCAGGCGACCAGGAGTCTAACCAGAAGGTAGGCGGTCTTGCGCCGTCAAAGAATCTTCTGCCATATCCATCATCATACAATTTCGATCCGCCTGTAACACCCTGGAAGAATACATCAATTCTCAGTCCTTTCCAGCCTGCATTCAGATTTAATCCAAAAGTATACGGATTAAGCGCATGCTTTCCTTTCAGCACCTGCCTGTCATAATCATCAATTTTGCCGTCGGGAATGCCATCCTGGCCATTTACATCTTCAAAATTAAGCGCACCCAGTTCCGGTGCACGGCCATAGATCGTATAAGCGGAAGGCAGGTCGTCTATATCTTTTTGAGTGCGGATAATGTCGGTAGCAACCAGCATCCTGATATAATCCGTAGGACGTCCGTTCGGATTATCAACATCCTGAACATTCTGAGCCACATCCCTCAGCTTCACTTTATTTGCCGCATAGGAAAAGTTGCCCTTAATTCCGTACTCCACCTGTCCTGCACTGCCTATGTAACCCAATTCAAGCTCATATCCATGTGCGTCTACAATTCCATAATTTTCCGGAGGCATACTTCCCCCAAAAGAAACAGGTAAAGAAGCTATCCTTGTATCAAGAATGTCATAATTGTGCCTGTTGAAATATTCAGCAGTAAACAAAAAGCGATTAAATAAACGTGCGTCGATGCCTAAATTCAGTTCCCTGGTTTTTTCCCATGTCAGCTTTTCATTTACAATTCCATTGTAAGTAACACGTGGCTGCGGAGCCGTACCCAATAAATAATCGCCGCTTACACCATAAGACTCACTCCATTTCCAGCCACCCACTGCATCATTTCCCGCCAATCCCCAGGAACCGCGCAGTTTCAGAAAGTCTATATCTTTTGCTTTAAAAAACGTTTCTTTCGATATTACCCAACCTGCCGATACAGAAGGGAAGGTTCCCCAGCGGTAATCAGGGCCAAAAAGCATAGAACCGTCACGGCGGGCAGTAGCATTAACAAAATATTTTTCATCATAGTTATATACAATCCTGCCGATATAGGAAGCACGTCCAAATTCTCTTTCCGTACCACTTACATAGGAATCATTTCTAGAAGCAGAAGTTGCCCAGAACTGGTCATTTTGTACCAGTGGGAAGTTTTCCCGCACGCCATAAAAGTAGTCGTATGCACCTTCACTCTGCTCGTAAATAAAAACAGCATCAATATTGTGCCTCCCAAATTGTTTGGTATAATCTGCAGCGAAGTTCAATTGGTAATTATCGGTTGCTTCCTGTATTTTGGCTAACCGCTCTTTATTCGGATATGCTGATTTAATAGTGCCAATCACTTCATCAGTATAAATGGCACCATTGGTACCTTCTCTTACCACATCGTATAAGGTGGTTTTGAGCTCATGCAACTTCATTGTGGTAGCTACATAATTCGGACTGTACTTTCCGGAAACGGATAAGCCTTCAACAAATGGAACTTTGTATGTTAAACCAAGCAATAAAGCAACATTCCGTTCAACCCTTGTATTCGTACCTCCTTCTTCAACGAATGCCAGGGGATTTCCTATCCAGCCGGGGTTAATGAATTTTCCGTCAGATGTTTTTGGTGGTACATTAGGAAGGTAATAAAGCAAACGTCCCCATAAATTACCAAACTGAGGATTAACATCAAATCCTACCAGGTCCTCCTGCATTGCGAACCTTTTTTTGGTTCCCTGGTTATAAGCAACATTAAAAGTACCGGTAAGATTCTTTGTGAAATTTACATCTATATTGGAACGGAAATTATATTTCTTGAAATCTGCATTTTTTATAAAAGCTGTCTGATCAAAATAGGAGCCCCCCAGGAAATATTTTACCTTATCGGATCCCCCGGTTGCAGAAATGGAATGGCGTTGCAATGTAGGATCACGGTAAGCCAAAGTATACCATGCTTTGGCTGGATCATTTTCATTAAAAAAAGCTACCTCCTCATCATCATACATTGGAGGTAATCCCCTGTAAGTACGTGCTTCATTATTCAGCCTTACCATATCTTTAGCCCCTACATATTGCGGTATTTTAGAAGGATTGTCAAAGCTGTATGAGTAGCTGTAATTAAGCTGAAATTTTCCTGATGCTCCTTTTTTAGTAGTTACCAGAATTACCCCGTTTGCCGCACGGGCACCGTAAATAGCACCGGAAGCCGCATCTTTAAGAACAGTGATATTCTCCACTTCATTATAATCCATTGCATCGAACAGACGCTTATCTGATATTATACCGTCAATGACATATAATGGATCATTACCTGTACTTTTCCAGGTATTTACAGAGCGTACCCGAATTGCGGGAGCGTAACCGGGTGCACCGGAACTCTGATTCACATATACACCGCTCAACCGCCCTGCAAGGGCGCTGGAGAGATTGGGAACAGGGATGTCTTTAACCTCATCGGCTTTCATGGTAGCAATGGCTCCTGTAACTGACGCTTTCTTCTGCGTGCCATACCCCACTACTATCACCTCATCCAACCCTGAAGCGGCTATTTTCAGCACAATATTGTCTAACTGATTTCTTCCATTTACCGGTATTTCTATGGTTTCGTATCCTACCATACTTATTTCCAGCACAGCTTTCGCATCTACGGCAATAGAGAAAGAGCCATCAGCCTCAGTAGTTACACCAACACTCTGACCTTTTACTTTTACAGATGTTCCCTGCAGTGGCTCGCCGGCTTCGTCTGTTACCCTGCCACGCACATCTATCTGGCTAACAAGGTCTGCCTGGCTGGGGGAGATTACCACCATGTAATTATTCAAAATCTTATAGGCCAGGGTATTGCCCAGCACTTTCTGCATGATCTCCGGTATGGTAGCATCCGTAACATGGATATTTATTTTACCAATTTTTTTGATATCGTTCTGCAGATAGAAAAAGCGGTAAGCGCTTGTTTTCTGGATATTCGCAAAAACCTTTGCAGCTTCAACCTGATCTAAATTCAGTGAAAATCTCTCCTGGCTATACCCTTCGGCAGTGGCGTGGAGAAAAGGAATGACCAACAACAAAACAGTTATTTTCATACACAGTAAATACTTAAATACCGGACTGCATATATCATGCAGCCTGTACCTGCTTTTTTTCATATATTTGAATTGAAAAGTTAATAAAGGGGAATAAGCTGTCCCTACAGTCTGGCTGATTCCACGGTTTAGTACATTAGCTTTTTCGGGGAAGAGTTCCAACCTCTTCCCTTTTTTATGGATTGTTTATGGCGGATCGTAATAAATCATAAGCAAGTTTTTGGGTTTATAATATGTATGTATAAGCATTACCTGATAAAAACATCGTTGCCATTTATATCGTACGCAAACCCTACCATGATCTGTAATACATGCATCGCCTCATTAAGGCTTACATTATCAAAATCACCGGTCATGAGTAAGTGTTTCATTTTTTCATCTTTAAAATGAATATGCACATTATACCAGCGCTCCATTTTCAGCGCTACTATCTCAAGTGGTTCCTGGGTAAAAACCACTTTTTCTTTCACCCATACCGCTTCTTCCGGTATGGTCGTTTCCTTTTTATCGGGCTTTACGGTCTGCACTTCATAGCTAAGCGGGGTAGAAAGCGTATGCGCATGCCCCTCCTCTTTTGCTATGCTGCTGTTCCTGAGGGAAATTTTTTCATTGGGTAATAAAATCACTTTTTTCTCGGCATCTTCTTTCAGGCTAACCTCTACTTTACCTTCTACTACTGTTGTTTCTATATCTTCTTTTGTGTTATACGCCTTTACATTAAAAACCGTACCCAGCACCTTCACCATCATCCGGCTGGTATTCACTAAAAAAGGGTGAGCCGCATCTTTGGTTACCTCAAAAAAAGCTTCCCCGCTTAACCACACTTCACGATTATTACCACCAAAGTCTTTATTGTATACCAGGCGGCTGCCACTATTCAGATGAACTTCCGTACTGTCGGGCAATATTATTTTTTTTCTTTCCCCGTTCCTGGCCACGGTTACAGAATCCTTCGTACCGGCTCCAGTTCCGGCTACAAGTGTTTGTTTTTGTGAAGGCTGAAATAACCATATGCTTAATAACACAAGCGCTGCCAAACCTGCGGCTACACCCATAGCCCGGCGAAACAACACTTTTTTTGCCTGCCGCTGAAACCCGGGAAAAACAGTAGTATCTTCTGTTTCCGCCGGGAAACGTGAAGCAGTACGCTCCCATTTTTCATCCAGCTCCGTTTCATTTACCCTGGCTTTCTTTTGCCAGATCTCCTGTAGCAGCTCTGCCAGGTAAGGCTCAACCTGCTTCTCCTGCAACAGTTGCTCCAATTCACTCAGCTCATCTTTCGTTGCTTCATTACTTAACTTTTTTCCAAATAAAATATAAATCCTGGCTTCCTTCATTATATGCGTTGTATATGTAGGACACAATAACAAGCCTTAGCCCCTAGCGGGTAATAAAATATTTTTAATTGATAGAAGGATGTAAAGCGGGAAGCGGGAAATTTGAAGTAAATTTTAAATCCGAAGCCGGAATTTCGAAGTCCGAAGGGAATACAAAGCACCAAATAGCAAATAACAAGAACCAAATAAAGTTCAAATATTAAATTTTAAATCCGAAGCGAATCCCAGCGGTAAACTAAAAACGATAAATTGAGAAATCCGAAGCCGGAATTTCGAAATCCGAAGGGAATACAAAGCGCCAAATAGCAAATAACAAGAACCAAATAAAGTTCAAATATTAAATTTTAAATCCGAAGCGAATCCTAGCGGTAAACTAAAAACGATAAATTGAGAAATCCGTAGTTGTAAACTCGAAATTCGAAAGGGAATCCAGCTAACAGCAAAGTGTGAGTTAAAAAAGGAGTATTCAGCGTATCGTTAGTAGCTCATACCTCATACCTTATACCTTATACCTTATACCTTATACCAACTGATAGCTGACCGCTGACCGCTGACCGCTGACAGCCGATAGCTGACCGCCGATAGCTTTAACGCAGAACCTTACACCTGATCACCAGTACTGGCTGATCTTCTTTCTTAAAAAGGCCACGCTTCTTTCCAACTGTGCCATGCCATCCACACCATCCTCAATGCTGATCCAGCTATCGAAACCAACCCTTTTCAATTCGGTAAAAATAGCATCGTAATCGTTCAGCCCTTTGCCTATTTCACCATGACTCAGCCTTTTGGCATATCCCTGTGCTCCACCTTCCTCTTTCCTAAGGTCTTCAATCGTACCTTCTTTCAGGTAGCGGTCGCTGGCATGCATGGTTACCACCCGGTTAGATACGCGCTTCAGCAGCTCAATGGGATCTTCACCGGCCAGGTACGTATTGCTGGGATCGTAATTAACACCAAAATGGGAGTGATGAATGCTATCTACCAGCTTACAGAATACATCCACTTTTTGCGCGAATTCGGGATACTCCCAAAAATCGTCTTTGTAATGATTTTCCAGGATCAGCGTAATGCCGCGTTCCGCTGCATAGGGCAGGCAGGCATATATACAGTCTGCCGCAAGCTTAACGCCTTCGTCAACAGATAATTCGGGCCGGCGCTGGCCCGACAGTACCCGGCAATAAGATCCGCCCAGGGTATGCGTCATATCAATCCATCCCTTTTGTTTGGCGATTTCCTTTTCGCGGAATTTTGCATCGGGATGCGTAAAGTCGGGAGAACAGCACATCATTGGAATTACTTTTCCATGATCTTCTACTTCTTTCCTGAACCGCAGCCAGTTTTTCTGATCTGCCATTTCTAAAAAGCCGGCATACCATTCCAAACCGTCAATATCTAAAGCTGTGGCAAGTGATATCCATTCGGAAACAGTCATCGTTCCATCTTTACAAAGCGCCTGCATAAAGGCTTTGGGAAAAGCGGCTAACCGGGGCATGATTTAATTTGAAATTTGAGATTTAAAATTTGAGATTTAAGCAAATTACAAAGTATGGTATGTATAGGAGGAAAATATTGCTTTTTAATACCTGCTACAGGTTAATAAATTCATTATTCCTGCGTTTGGCGGGTATTGTCTTGCAAAATAAACCGGGTACTAAAAAAGGCAAAGGTCCAACATTGTGTGGACCTTCAACCATAATAAACCTGCCCGCCATTTTTATTTCACCAATACCATTTTCTTTTTTTGGCTGATACCTTTACTGCCCCTGGCATGCACAAAATACAAGCCACTGCTTAAGTTATGCAGGCTTTTGGTAATTTTCAGGTTACCGCTGCCGGCGCTGCCGTTGTATAATTCAGCTACCCGCTGCCCGGATGCGGAATATACGCTGATAAGGAGCTGCTGTGTTTCTGCTATATTTAGTTCAAGGGTTACCGTACCATTGGAAGGAACAGGGTAGAGGGTCAGTTGGTCACCATTATTGACAGGTTCTTCGGATTTCATATGCACCGTTGCTTCAGCAGAAGCCGATTTATTTTCAAGGTTGCCAACTTTATCTATTGAAATGCTGTAAAAGCCATAGGTGCTTCCCGGATTGACCTTAAATAAGGAAGAATCTCTCATTTTACCGGCGTATCTGTAAGGTTCATTATTTTCGGAATAATACAAGTTATATACCCTGATACCACTTTCTGCATCATTGCCATTGATCTTTACTATGATTGTGCTATCGGTGACCTTTCTGGCCTCTGTTACAATGGAGGATGGAAGATTACGGTCAATGGTGTTGCTCCATATATCGGTTATAATAGGTTCATTTGCATCAAAAACAATAGAAGCCCTGTTTGCAATTACGGTTCCATTTGGCAGATTATCCTTTATGTCAACAGAAAAGCTGATATATCCTTCTCCCTCCGGAGCAGTTATATTCGGCGGTAAAAATCCCGCCAGCGGATCTTCCGTTACCACCCCTGTGGCTTTGTCAATGGTTTTAAACGTAGCTTTTACAATACCCGTTTCTTCATCTAATTTGATATAAAACCTTACTGATAAATCCTGCGTGTAACTAATATCTTCTACATATTCCGTTGCTCCGGCAGGTATAAGGTATGATTGTGATCCAAACCCGAACTGCCTGGGTCTGAACGTAGATAAATCGTATACATTCTTATCGAGCGTATCCAGGATGATCACCTCCTGGGCCGGGAGCGTAGCGATATTCATATTTTCAAATAATACGGTATAGCTCATTCGTTTATCATTACCACTTATAAACCTCGCTTCCCCGAAGCCGGAGGGCCCTGACTTGGTATTGGGGTCGAGAGAAGCCCTGGAATCTATCTCTTTTTCTTTTTCATCTTCAGGATCATCTTTGCATTTCTCCTTGATATTTATAATATTATCTCCAAGGTTTAATCCGAGCAATACAGCATCCGAATAAAAATCAACCAGTTCCACAAACGGGGCTGCTTCAGCGCCGACAACAGATATCAAAGCAGCTTCACCTGCACAGTTTTTAGCCGCACTCGCCAGGGCTTTGGAAAGCGAAGCGGCGGTTTTTGCCCCACCGGAACTACCTCCCGTGAACTTGTTCCACAAATAGCTTCCTGCCGTATATAAAGACGTAACACCCAGCTTAACAGCATTTGCAACACAGTCTAATCCAGGTATAACACTGATTCCATCCATAGAAAGATCGCCGGCTGTTTTTAGAATTGATTTAATACAGTCGTCAAAAATGGAACTATATTCCGAACCTGAATAAGGTCCTTTTACCCAAAGGTGTATTTTTTCTTTTCCTATAGTAGCAGTATTCAGGTTAAAGCTTATATCCTGGTATTCTCCGGCGGGTATGCCGGCAATATAGTATGCCCATAACTTTCCATCATACGGATATCCCCTTTCTTTGGTAACAAGCGTGTACTCCTTAATGGTATCTAGCGCGATGTCGTTATATGAGCCCAGCAGCAGGCTGTCCAGTCTTGTCACTTCCATGTCCATCGGAGTGAGAAGATAGACTTCGGTATGACCGGCCATCGTATTACCTTCATTATGTACTCTCATGATGTACACATTATCTGTATTAAACCGTATGATATCTCTACCTGCTATCTCCCCTCTCAGCTTCCTTACGAGATCTTCCGTAACGTACCCTCCGGGTATATTGTAAGTGGTATCATTCGTTGAAATGATCACGTCATATACACCAAGCGGTGCATCGTGCATATCTACAACAGCAGTAAAGACACTGCCCCTCTCATTTACCCAATTGACAGAATCAACTGAGCTCCTGGTGAATCCACCCTGTTTTAGCTGAACAGTCATACCTCCGTGAAAACCACCGCCATAAGCAGTAAACATTATATTACCCGGCCCTCCCGATTCAGGCGTGTACCTGTCCAGTCCGTTCACCACCAAACCCACTACGGTAGTGTCTCTCAGGCGGCACAATTCATTTTCAACAATTAACCGCACATCATACCCTCCCGGTTTATAGGTGATCAATGGCGGTGCTACAGTGCTATACTGCTCTCCGTTGCCCATGCTCCAGGTGTATTTCGTAGCAAGGGTTGATTCGTTGGTAAACTCATAGGTGCCCCCAGCCCTGGTATAACCAATTTTTGCTTCGGGTTGCTGTGCGTCAAATGCGAACTGAAAATTATAGGCAAATGACCTGCCGGACGATGGCTGGTAAACCAGCACGTATACCGAATCGGATGTTATACAGTTAACAGTTAGTGTGTCTTTCAGCATATCTCCCGGATCAACGGCTGTTAAAGATTTAACTCCAACCTGCCGGCGGTTTTTATCATATACATATATAGCAAATCCTGCCCTCCCCGCACCGGTATTCTGAGCATCTATAAATATTTTGAGATTTCCATATGCAGGGATGGCGGTTTTGTAGTAATCATTGACATCGTTTACGGCATTGGCCACATACCCAATCAACCCTTTAACCGTATCTGCAAGATTGACTGTTACTGCCTGGTCAAAAGTATTGTTGGGCTCAGGGTCACCCTGCAGCGCATCGGGCATGGTATAGCGCAGCTTATAGCTGAAAGACTGGCTGCTGTTTTGATAAAGCAGGAGGTATATGCTGTCGGCAGCACGGGAAGCTATTTCTATGGTATCACGGAAGGCTTCGCCAGATGGAATGTTCTTTCCACCCAGGGTACCTTTTACATGAATCTGCCTGCGGCTTTTATCGTATGCGTAAAAATCAATGGAGCCGTTGCCGCCACCTGTATGAGTACCTTCTATATAAACCGTTACCGTACCATCCACCGGCAACAGGGTTTTAAAATAATCGTAGCGGTCGGTAACATTATCTGCCACATACCCTATATGACCTTCAATGCTTTCTCCATGCGCTATGGGTTTAGCCTCTGAAAAGTCATTATTAGGTTCAGGATCATTGGCGCTCTGGTTCAATACCGTGTAGCTGAGCGTATAGGCAAAGCTCTGGCTGCTGTTTTGGTAAACCGCAAAATAGACCGTATCAGCTGCACGGGAAAATACCTGAACGGTATCGCTGAATCGCTCGCCCAGCCCAATATTTTTGCCACCCAGTGTTCCTTTTACACCAATCTGCCGGCGGCTTCTATCATATATATACAGATCAATGGACCCGTTGCCGCCGCCTGTATGTACGCCTTCTGCATAAATGGTTACCGTACCGTCTGCCGGCAGTACTGCGCGGTAATAATCGTAGCGGTCGGTAATATTATTGGCTATATAGCCAATATGCCCGGCTACAACCTCCTGGTAAGGGAGTGGTAATGCCTGTGGAAAATCATTGTTGGGTTCGGTGTCGTTGGTGCTTTGATCAAGCACTTCGTAGCTCACCGCATAATCGAAAGACTGGCTGCTGTTCTGGTATACTGCGAAATAGACCGTATCGGCAGTCCGCGAATAAACGCGAAGGGTATCTGAGAACTGCTGACCTAATGTGATATTTTTTCCACCCAGTGTTGCTTTTACGGCTATCTGCCGCTGGCTTTTGTCGTACACATACAGATCTACAGAGCCCGAACCGCCACCGGTATGGGTACCTCTTATATAAATGGTAAAGGTTCCGTTGGCCGGTAATACTGCCCGGTAATAATCGTAGCGGTCGGTAACATTACTGGCAACATATCCAATGCGTCCATACATGGTATCATTGAGCGCTATGGGTACGGCTTCAGCAATTACATCATTAGGTTCCGCATCATCAATGCTTATATTAACCATTTCGTATCGTATGCTGTAATCAAATGACTGGCTGCTGTTTTGATAAAGCAAGAGGTAAAGACTGTCTGCAGCACGGGAATGTATTTCAATCGTATCGCTGAAATGTTCTCCCAATGCTATGTTCCTGCCACCCAGTGTTCCTTTTACATGTACCTGGCGCTTTTCCTTATCATAGGCATAGAAGTCTATGGAGCCGGAACCGCCGCCGGTATGGGTTCCTTCTATATAAACCTTTACGGTTCCCGTTACCGGCAACAATGTTTTGTAATAATCATGCCGGTCGGTAACGTTATTCGTAACATACCCTATCCTTCCGTACATTGTTTCCTGGTGCACAATAGCACCAGCCTGCGAAAATTCGTCGTTGGGTTCTGCATCATTAATGTTCTGATCTGCCACCTCGTATTGCAAAGCATAGCTGAACGACTGGCTGCTGTTCTGGTACACCAGTAAATAAATGCTGTCTGCTTCGCGTGAATAGATACGGACAGTATCTTTAAATCTTTGCCCCAGGGATATATTTTTACCCCCCAGTGTTCTCTTTACCTGTATCTGGCGGCGCGATTTATCATAAGCGTACAGGTCTATAGAACCCGAACCGCCGCCGGTATGGATGCCTTCTATATAAATGGTTACTGTGCCGCTCGTTGGCAACAATGTTTTATAGTAATCAAGGCGGTCGGTAACATTATTGGCTATATAACCAATCTGTCCTTCTTCCTTTTGCCGGTGGTTAAGCGGTTTAGCCTGTAAAAAATCATCATTCGGTTCAGGGTCAGTGGCGCTTTGATCCAGCACCTCATATTGCAAAGTAAAATCAAAGGTCTGGCTGCTGTTTTGATACAGCACCAGGTATATGCTGTCGGCAGCCTGCGAGTAAAGGCGAACGGTATCTGTGAACTTATCACCCTGGGATATATTCTTGCCGCCCAGCGTTCCTTTTACACCAATCTGCCTGTGGCTTTTATCGTATGCATAAAAATCTATGGAGCCGGTACCCCCCTGTTTGTGTTCTCCTTTTATATACACGGTTACCGTACCATTGGCAGGCAACAGGGTTTTATAATATACGTAGCGGTTAGCAGGGCCAATGGTACCGGACTTACTGTTTCCGGTAGCTAACGATTCCGCTGTTGCAAAATCAGATTGTGCCGCCAGGCCATTCCATGATAGCAAAGCCACCAAAAAGAGTAAAGTTAATCTCATACAGTAAATTTTTTAAGGAAGAAACTATTGATATAAGCGAATAGATTTAATAAGCATTATTGCTCCAGTTAAGCAGCAATGAAAAACGCAGTGTATTGGAAAGCGGATGCTGGGTTATACCGTTCCCCGATGGTATGAGGTATGAAAAATTAAATCCCAATATATTATAACGTACACCAATACCTGCTGTAAGGTATTGCCTGTCTCCTCTCTCCTTTGCTTCAAAATAATAACCGCCACGCAGTGCAAACAGCTTATCGTACCAGTATTCCAGCCCGGCAGCAATACCCACCTGCCCGGGAAAATCGCCGAAGGAATTTCCCCAGCTTTCCGCCACGCCTTTTTGCCTGTACCTGCTCACTGCATCGGGGGAATCTCCTTCCGGTACCGGCACCAGCAATTTATTTACATCAAGCCCTATTGAAACAGCATGTATTTCATTGAATACTTTATTCCATGATGCCCCGATACCGAGGTTGGCAGGTATGAAATCTTTTTCCGCAGTATTTTTTATATAGGATATCTTACTGCCGAGGTTCGTAAAGGCAGCGCCAAAAGTAAAGCCATCTCCTTCTGAACGGCTATCGTAATACAGCCCTATATCGGCGGCAACAGCCGTGCCGTTTTGGTAAACCACACCCGGATCGGCAACATTATTTACCAGCCCCGAATGAACATACCTGGCAGCAATACCCAGTCCCAGCCCGTCTGTTAGTTTCCTGGAATAGCCCAGATCAACGCTGAATTCTCTCGGGTTGCTTCCACCCAGGTTATTTCTGCCATCAGAAGTGAATTGAATATTACCGAGGCTGAAATACCTCAGACCAATGCTTATTGCCTGGTTTTCATCCAGTTTATAAAAGCCGCCTGCCGATGCAAAATACACATCATCGCTTATCTTTTTCAGCCAGGGAATATAGGAAACGGAAGCGCCTCCGTCTTCTTCATTAAACACTACTTTGCCCATATTCCAAAAGCCGGCGCCTGCATCGGGCAGGGTGGCAATACCTGCATCCCCCATTCCGCCGGAACGGGCATCGGGCGCGATGCGTAAAAAAGGAACGGGTGTAGTAGCAATGTTGAGGGGTTTTTGCGCTGTGGCAACCGATAGCACCAGGCAGCCACAAATAAGCAGTGCCATTCTTCTCAAAAGCAATAATGGTTTCATGTGCAATGGAATAATTGTATCTCTATATCAATTATTCTCCAACACGGTAAACAGCAAAACCGGTTTTTTTTAAAAAATTCGTCGAAAACTTATTTTTTCCTGAAACCAGGGCGAAAGAACAGGAAGCCGAGCATAGCTGCCAGAATGAGTGCACCACCTGTAAACCAAAGCCACGCATACGATGTATAGAGCGGGCTGCTGTCGCCCACCAGCGTCATACCTGCCCAAAAGTAGGGGTGCGATAATGCCGGATGAGAGGCTTCGATATGATGCAGCTTGGCAGATCGGAGCGCTTCACTTTTGGAAAGGCCTTTGGCAAGGTATTTATAAAAGCGGGTAATAATATCCGCGCTGGCTTTTTCATCAATCTTCCACAAGCTCATTACTACGGAAGGGCAGCCCGCATACATAAAACTGTGCGCCAGCGACATCACCCCTTCTCCCTGGCTCCAGTTGCCGCTTCCTGTTTCGCAGGCTGTTAATACCGCCAGTTCGGCCTGCAAAGGCGTGGCATATATTTCATAAGCATGGAGGTAACCGTCATCCATACCCGTTGAATCTGCCGGTACCGGCTTAGCCATGAAAAAGCGGGACTGTAATGGCGCAGTATGGTTTACTTCGGCATGGGTACCCAGGTGTAAAATATGATAACCTGCTGCCAGTTGCTTAAAAACACTTTCAATGGCGCTTTGCCCGGTAAACAGGTCGTTTTTTACATGCCTGCTGATCTGCTGCGCTGCAAGAAGCGTAAAAGGCTGCCGCAATAAATTATAATACTGCGGGTCGGTCATGGCGGTGTCGCCTACAGATGTGCGGTAAGCATCTTTCATTTCATCTGTAAATACCGGCACCAGCAACATAGCCCTATCGCCTGCCGCAGGCCTGGCCGATTGCAGAAGCACGGCATTGGTTGCCGAAAGCTGGTAGGCAATATTATACCGGCGAACCAGGTAATTCATCTTGTTAAACTGAACCGCATTATTATCAGATACCAGCAGCTCAAAATTAAGATAATACAGTTCTGCGTCCGGTACCACAATCAACTGACCGGAAATAAAATGCTGCTCCACCGGTTGAATAAGCTGCTGGTACAGGCGGTAAGCAGGTTCCCTGAAAGCTGTTGCAGACAAGCTGTACAAATCTTTTAAAGCCGTAACATCATCCAATACCCGTTTCTGTAAACGGTGCATATAAAAGCCTTTGTTGTTCAGTACAAAAATAAAAACAGCGGTATCCGTAACGGCGTATTGCAATAAAGTTTGTCCTTCACGCAGCATTTGCCTGCGTATTTCATTTATACTTAAAGGTTGTAAGTTATATTTCAGTTTTGCAATACCATTACCCGATTGCAGCATGCTGTCCTGGAAACGATAATAACCTTCCATAGCAGCCGTAAGCAATGTAAGCAGGGAGTCGTTCCTGCTGCCGGCATCTATGTATTGGGTATTTAAGGAGCTGATCCGTTTACGCCAGTACAAATCTTTCTCATCCGCCGCATTTTTGGTACTGCGGCTGGCATCTACCATAATATTATTGGCAGCCAGCCGTAACAGTAAAGCCTTGCTTCTTTCTGAAAATTCAAATGCTTTTTCAGCAAAATTTTTAGCGGGTTCTTTTTGATGCAGTTCCCAGCAAGCTTCCATAGCGGCATTATAAATGGCTTTATGCTGTGTTGCCAGTTGCAAAAGCGATGCCTGCGTTCTTAAAGCCGGTAAGCTTTTTTGCAGGTATATGCCATAGCCGTTGGCTAATTGGAGCAGCTTGTGCAACTGCTGCGTTTTTCCGTTTTTTTTATATAACCGGGATTCTATCGCTGCCCGGTTTTGGAGGTACCGGATAATATGGTGATTAAAAGGCAGCTTTTCTATCCAACCGCCATCGGGCAGCACGGGAATCTGCAGCAGCTCTAAGAAGGTACTGTCGGAATAAAGCAGGGCCTGCGCCGGCTGATCGTTCAATAAATACGCATTGCTTATTTTGTTGTACTGCCCGGCAATAACAATATTACCCGGCGGGTAAACGCTGCGATATTTTTCAAGCACCTTTCGCAATATAGCTATAGCCTCACCTGATCGCCCTGTATGCGCATACACTTCAGCAAGCGTGGTACGTGTTTGCTCAACGATACTGGTGCTGGTAATACCTGCTTTTTTATTATTGTTCAATGCCTTCAGGTAAAAATCTTCGGCCTCAGCGTATTGTTCCCTGTTAAAAAAAAGGTCGCCATATTGCGACTCAACATAAGCGAGGTTGAGCCAATCGCCACCGGCATAAACTTTCTGCAGCGCATAAGCCCTGGCATAGAGGCTATCCGCTTCATCGTAATTGCCAACAGCACTTTTAAGGTTGGCCAAATGTGTAAGCGGACGAACAATACCGGCGCTCTCTGCCCCGTAATTAATTTCATGCAACTGTTTGGCTTTATCATAATATTCCAGTGCAAGCTGCAGCTCTCCAATTGTATGATAAAAGCTCCCCATATTATTGTAGGCGATGGCCAGCAGCTGCGGGTTTTTATGTTTGGCATAATCCTGCTGAATAATATGCACCATTTGTTGCTTGTGAAAAAGGGCTTCATCAAGGCGGTACATGCTTTCATATAAAATACCAAGATCATTATGCATCAGCCCTTTATTGGGGTGGTTGGCCGGCAGGTTCAGGTTGGCAAGCCTGTAAAATTCCAGACCGTACTGCTCTGCCTGGTTATACCAGCCCGCGTCGTGCGCGATCAGCATTAATGACTGGTATACACCCAGTAACTGCCGCGCATCTTTCCCGTATAAATTTTCATTTATTTTTTTTGCTTCTTCCGCATAGGCCAATGCCGGGGTAAAATCCTGCAGCTCCAGAAACAACCATGATAAATTGGTGTATAAGGCGGAATAGATACCGTTAGGCGCCGCATTTTTATCTACGTGATCCAGTGCCTGCAGCAAATATTTTTTTCCTTTCTCCGCTTCCTTATTATGTACGTGGATCTGTCCCTTCTTATTAAAGGCAGCTACATGCAAAGGATTTTTAAAGGGCAACTGTTTTGCTATTATAATGGCAGAATCAATTACAGCCAGTGCAAGAGGCGTGCTCTTTTGGCTCCATACCATATCCGCTTTTTGTATGTATGCCAGCACCAGGCTATCGGTTACCCTAAGGGTGCGGTAATGATTAAGGGCAGTTTCAATATACAAAAAAGCACTGTCGTATTTCAGCGCCCGGTAAGCATCTACCGATTTTTGGTAGTAACCCTGCGCCGACAGATTACCGGTAAGCAAACCAAAGCATAAAACAATCAGCCAGCGCATTGTTCAGGAAGATAATTTTTGAAGTGCTTTAATGAGTAATTGTGCCTGGCTGTCGTCCTCTAATTGTTGCAACCATTTCATTGCCTCTGTTATATTGTTGGTTTTTACATAGGCTAAAGCCAGGTACCAGGCGGCTTTTTGCTGCCATTCACCCGCTTTATTTTCCGCTACAGGCAGGAGATGCTGCACGGCCCCTTCGAAATCATTTTTATTAAGACTAGCAACACCTATATAATATTGCAGCGTGTCTGTGAGCAATCCCTTTTCTTTTAACCCGGTCCATATTTCGATCGCTTTGTTGTAATCGCCTTCTTTGTAACTCACCATCCCATCATAAAAACCATACTCGCTTGTGCTGCTCATCGCCACCGGCAACCCGGGGTCGGCATGAAAATAGCCGGTAAATAGTTTACCGGGAGTAACGGATATGCTTTGATAATACCATGTGGCGGAAGCAACCAGCAACACTGCAGCCGCGGCATACCACCATTTTAATGAAATCTTCCTTATAGGAACTGTGTTTTCTGCCGCCGGTATATGCTGAACTGTTTTATCATCAAAAATTGCCGTTTGTACGGCAGCAACCAGCTTTCGCTGCAGGTCAACTTCATTCCTAAGCTGCTCATCTCCCACCATAGCCGCTTCAAACTGAAATCTTTCCGAAGCGTTCATTGTATCAAGCAGATATGCTTCTATCCGTTCAAACAGTTGCTGATCTATATGCTCCCTATACTCCTCCATGCTTTTTATTTTGCTCCAAAAAAAGTTTTCTTAGCTGCATCATGCAACGGTATTTAATGGTCTTTATGCTTTCTTCCGTATTACCCATGCCCGCCGCAATTTCACCGAGCGATTCCCGCTTGTAATAAAACAACCGCAGCACCTGCTTACACTTGGCGCCCAACTGCATAAAGCACTCCTGCAGCAAACCGCTTTGCTGCAACTGGTCCTTTAGCACCTCATGACCGTTATTTGCCACTTCATGGTCCAGTAATGCATCGTTGTAAATTATTTTACTTCTCGCGGCAGATCTTATTTGATTGATCCATTTAAACCTGCAAATCTGGCGGAGGTAAGCATTAAACTGTGCCTTATCTCCTTTAAACCGTCCTTGCTGCAGGCTCATCCATGCCGCAGCAATACTTTCCTGAAAAACATCTTTTGCGTCTGAATCATTGCCGGAGTTTTGCCGGACATAATTTTCCAGCCAGGGATAATTGTCTGCATACACTTGCTTTAATAAGTCTTCAGGGTTGCTGGATGACCAGTTGGTAAGGGTTTCCAAAACGAATAATATCTTTTGAAGGGAAGATACGATTTTTGGATAAATCCCCTTATAAAAAGAACATAAATCCCCTTATAAAAAAGACGTTCCACATTGCCCGCCCATACTTCTTTTACGGCGATGTTATCATTCTGATTATATATCAAGCTGATGGCAGCAAGGTGAACACCATTTATCCTGGTTAATGAAAAAAGCTAAAAGGTTCGGGGTAATATTTGCTTAGCGGAATATAGCAAGTGTTGCGAATGCGCGGGGCCTCCAGGTTTGGTTCAATCCTCTATTTTACCCAGTCCTAATTTATCTACGGCAATCTGGGAAGCGATCTGGCTGGCATCTTTTTTATTATAGGCTTTCCCTTCCGCCAGTAATTCCCCATCCACCACTGCTCCTACCGTAAATAAACGTCTTCCGTTTTCAAACCGTTCTTCTAAGGTTTCAAACTCCAGGTTCTTTCCATTTTTATTGGCCCAGCCGTAGAGCTTATTTTTATGATTGATCTCTAATGTTTCCAGGTCTTCTATAAACATATGGGGAATAATGATGCGTTTTAACACCCATTGCTTGGTTTGATTAAATCCTTTATCGGTATAAATAGCGCCAACCAGCGCCTCTAAGGTGTTGCCAAAGATCTGGCTCACCTTTAATGATCCGTCGCTTTTATTATAAATAGTAATTTTTTTTAGCCCCATTTTCACGGCAATTTCATTAAGGGTTTGGCGGTTTACCATTTTGCTGCGCATTTCCGTTAAAAAGCCTTCTCCTTTGTAGGGGTATCTTCTAAAAAGATAATCTGCCACGATACCGCTGAGGATGGCATCGCCCAGATATTCGAGGCGTTCATTGTTTTCGTCTGCGCTTTCCTTTACAGAACGGTGGCTTAAGGCTGTTTTATAGAGAGAAAGGGTGCCAGGGGCAAAACCGAGAACGTTGCATAGTTGTTTATAAAAGGACCGGTTGGTTTTGTCAATTCCAAGATACTGAATAAAATACCGCACTAATGCCAAGTGAATGAATTTAGGAGTAATGTACCACAAATGTAAAGCAACTCTTTAAGAAGTTAGCCGCCTTCACCGGGTTAAACGCCAAAATCAGGCAGAATATTTCTTAATTATAACGGAAGCATTATGCCCGCCAAAGCCAAAAGTATTGCTCAGCGCTGCACGAACTGTGCGTTTCTGGGCTTTCCAGAATGTAAAATTAAGTTTTGGATCAAGCCCTTCATCATCTGTAAAATGATTAATGGTGGGAGGAACAATGTCATTTTTTACGGCCAGCACACAGGCAATAGCTTCAATAACGCCTGCAGCGCCTAACAAATGACCTGTCATGGATTTGGTGGAGCTGATATTGAGGTTATAAGCGTGTTCACCAAAAACAGCCTGGATGGCCTTTACCTCGGAAATATCGCCTAATGGCGTTGATGTGCCATGAACATTAATATAATCAATGTCTTCCGGCTTCATACCGGCGTCATCAAGGGTAGCGAACATCACATTTTTTGCCCCCAGTCCTTCCGGATGCGGAGCGGTAATGTGGTGGGCATCGGCAGTTGCTCCTGCGCCTGCAATTTCACAAACAATATTGGCGCCACGGGCTATAGCATGCTCCAGACTTTCCATTACCAGCATACCTGCACCTTCGCCAATTACAAAACCGTCGCGGTCTTTATCAAAAGGCCGGGATGCGGTTTGCGGTTCGTTGTTCCTTTCACTGAGGGCTTTCATGGCATTAAACCCACCTACCCCGGCTTCTTTGATCACACTTTCGCTTCCGCCTGCCAGTATGATGTCGGCCTTACCCAAACGAATAAGGTTAAAAGCATCCATAATGGCATGTGTGGAAGAAGCGCATGCCGATACCACGGCATAATTAGGGCCGCGGAAGCCATGTCGCATAGATATTTGCCCTGCGGCAATATCCAGGATCATTTTGGGAATGAAGAATGGATTAAACCGCGGCGTACCATCGCCTTTTGCAAACTCGGTTACTTCCTGCTGGAAAGTAATTAAACCGCCGATACCACTTGAAAAAATAACCCCTACCCTGTCCGGATTAACAGTGTTCTTACTGATGCCCGCGCTTTTCACCGCCTCATCGCTGCATACCAGTGCGGTTTGCGTGAAACGGTCTATTTTACGGGCCTCTTTTTTGTCTAAGAAATCGGTGGGTTCAAAGTTCTTTAATTCGCAGGCAAACCTTGTTTTGAATTTTGAGGCATCAAATAAGGTAATAGGATTGGCCCCCGAAACGCCATTGATAAGTCCATGCCAGTAGTCGGGCACAGAATTTCCCAAAGGGGTTAAGGCGCCAATGCCGGTTACAACAACTCTTTTTAAATCCATAAGCAAGTTTGCCTGCGATCAGTGGAAATGGGGAGAAAATTACTTTGCGTGCTCTTCGAGATAAGCAATGGACTGACCTACCGTAGTAATAGTTTCAGCCTGCTCATCGGGAATAGAAATATTGAATTCTTTTTCGAATTCCATGATCAGTTCTACGGTGTCTAATGAATCAGCACCCAGATCATTGGTGAAAGATGCTTCAGGGGTTACCTCAGCTTCATCAACACCGAGTTTGTCAACAATAATCTTCTTAACTCTTGTTGCAATGTCAGACATGGTTGTAAAATTTGGTTAATACTGGGTGCAAAAATATAGTTTTTGAGGTAAAAACAATATCTATTTGAGTTTGTGTGTAAAAGATAATTATTTACCCGCTCCGGCAGGAGCGCTTAATTTCCATAGCAAGCTTGATACCAGCCGCTTTTCCGGGCAAAATGCGGGGCGGTATTTCTACCGCTTTTTTTGTATTTTTAAATAATACACCTGTAAATCAGCAGTATGCCGTTAAAAATTATTGATCACGACTCAAAAGAATACCACCAGATGATTGAACTGCGTGATGAAATATTGCGCAAGCCGCTGGGGCTTTATTTTGATCCTGAAGAACTCAGTCGCGAAAAAGATGATGTGCTGATCGGCGCTTTTGAAGACGATAAGCTCATTGGCTGCTGTTTGCTTACCCGTACCGGCGCCGGTACCTGCAGGCTGCGCCAGATGGCCGTAAGCAGCAATCTCCAAAAAAAGGGCATCGGCGCTACGCTCATGAATTTCGCGGAAAATGTAGCCAGGGATAAAGGTTACCAAACCCTGGTAATGCATGCCCGCAAGTCGGCTGTAGGGTTTTACCAGAAATTCGGCTATACTATTTCAGGCAATGAATTTTATGAAGTTACGGTTGCGCATTATGTAATGGAAAAGAGGCTGAGATAGGAGCTATCAGCTACTAAGATGAATGCTCCTTCTTTTGTACTGCTCATAGCGGACAGCCTTCCCCTAAATTCGGCTTCGGATTTAATTTGTGGTCTATTCTTGCAATTACCCTCGGATTTCCGGCTTCCAATTTGGCATTTGAATTTTATTTGTGATTTGGTTTTTGATGCTTTGTATTCCCTTCGGATTTTCCGATTTGTGATTTGGTTTTTATAATATTGTATTTATGAAAATATTCAATATCACCTTCTGCATCTTATTCCTTATTTCCGCGGCACTGCAATACAATGATCCTGATCCCTGGCTATGGATACCCATATACCTGTACGGTGCAGCACTGTGCTGGCTTGCATTCCGGCGCAGGCATTACCCCCTGGCCTCCCTGCTGGGAATGGCTGCATATGCAGTATATGCCATCTATCTTTTTTTTGAAAGAAATGGTGTATGGGACTGGCTCACTAAACATCATGCAGAAAATATTGCGGCCAGCATGAAGGCTGAAACACCCTGGATAGAAGATACCAGGGAGTTTTTTGGACTGGCTATACTGATAGCCGTACTGCTTATTAATTATATATATGTAAAGAGAAAAGCAAAAAACAAAACGTAAACATCGCTGTCACTCCATGCTTTTGAGATATTGGTATCTATTTGATGGTGCCGGTTACCCCATAATCCTTAATTTTCCTGTTTACCTGAAAGCCTCATGTTTGGGGTCGCCACCGGATCGCAGGTAAGCGATCAGACTGCTCAACTCATCTGCATTGAGTGAATTGATTAGTCCGGGTGGCATTTGCGAAACAGGTACCGGTTCGATAGATGCTACCTCAGAAGAGGAAACAATATCCGGCGCCCGGTTAGGCTCCCTGCTGTATACCCTGATAAAAGCTTCATCTTTTACCACCAGTCCTTCCAGGCTACGACCACTGTTAAGCGTAACGCGCGAACTTCCATACAGATCAGAAATGGTTTCACTGGGATGAATGATATCTTCCAGTATTTTTTGAACCGAAAAACGATTCCCTACAGCGCCCAGGTCAGGTCCGATGTTACCTCCCATGCCATCGAAACGATGGCATGACGCACAACCTGTGGCAAAGAAGGCATTACGTCCCTGCTCGAAACTTTTTGCTCCGGAAGGTTTATTCACCGCCTGCAAGGCATTGTCCACTGTCCAGTTTTTCCCGGGGCCTTTCACCGGTTTTATTTCAAAGGGAGGCGCTTTTGCAATAGGCTTTGAAATAAGCTCACCGAGCGCAACACGGTGTTCATCCGGAACGCCAAGCAATGCTTCATTCCGCATGCGTTCCAGGAATCCCCAATAGCTTTCACCACCCATGGCACCCGCTGCTTCATTGATCATGCTGAAATAGTTTTTTCGCTGATCAATCGTCCACCCTTCTCCCAAATCTCTCAGCATAAACAGGTATTCCAGTTTATTCACCGGTGGCGGATCATCCAGCATACGTTGAATAGTACCGCCATAGCTGTTATTCCGCTTAATGACCGTTCCCCAATCGGGAGCAGGCGGGGTTTTGCTGCTGCGTATCAAATCCAGCGCTATTGAAATTACACGGGCCTCTTTCAGATAGATTAATGACCGTACTAATTCTACATTCACCCGTTCATCTTTATCGGGTAAAAACTTCATCAACCGGTCAGCGATCTTCTGACCTGCTGCCTGGTCCGGTTTTCCCAGTCGCATAAAACTAAGTGATAATGCACGCAGATAGCCCAGCTTTTTCAAATTATCCAGGGTAACGAAGTCTAATTTTTCCAGGAGGGTTAAAGCATCATTCAGGTAGGTTGAATCTCCTGCGCGTGCCAGTGCAACTGTGCTGGTAATAACAGCCTGGGGACGTGTTTCTGCTTTTGCACGTGCTATCCAGCCCGATATGGGTTGAAATTCAATGGCTACACGTGCGGCACTCCTGATAAACTGGTCTTCATCTGCAAGATATGGCCAGGCTGCAGCAACCGCCCCGGCATCACGGCGTCCGTGAAAAGCTTCCAGGCGATGCCTGATTTTCCGGGACGCAAGTCCTTCCGTATCTTCCCGGTATTGTACCGGGTCCGTAGACGCTTCACCGGTATAGGTTACACGGTATAATTTAGTGTCGTTACTCCACCCGCCTGTGATGAAATACATCGCTCCATCTTTTCCGATCACGGCATCAGCAACAGCTAAAGGGTGACCCGATAAAAATTCTTCTGCGGTAGCAGTATAACTTGCTCCTTTCGGTTTCAGATGAAAAGCATAAATAGTGCCGTAGGTCCAGTCTAAAGCAAACAATGCTTTCTGATATTTTTCCGGGAACCGGGCCCCCGTTCCAAACAATACCCCGGTGGGGGAGGCTGGTCCTACATCCAGTACCGGAGGATGGCTGTCTTCATAGAAATCCTTCCATTTTCCGCTTCCGCTGCGCCAGCCGTAATCACTGCCACTCACCACATGCAAGATTCTGGTAGGACGGTACCAGGGCATTCCTATATCCCATTCCATATCCGAGTCAAAAGTAAATAGCTCTCCATTAGGATGAATAGCTACATCGTACTGGTTACGATATCCTACGCTCAGGATATCCCAGTTACGTGCATCGCCGTCTATTCGGGCAATATATCCACCGGGAGCTAAAATGCCCCTGGCATGACCTCTGGCATCCCATTGACGGGTAAGCAAAATGTCTTCTCTCCAGTTGAGCACACGACTGGTATATTTTTCCGGCAGCGGCGTATGATTCCCATTGACTACATAAAGACCGCTTCCATCAGGTATTGGCACCAAAGCATGATTGCCGTGGTCGCTGGAAACCTGAGGCCCTCCCAGAAATTTCATTTCATCTAAGATGCCATCTTTTTGGCTGGCCGACATACGAAACAATCCACTTCCATATACATTAGCGTATAAATTTTTTTTAAACCAGGTCAGTCCCTGCGCGCCTGTAGCAGGCAGCACCATTTTGGTAACCTGCACTTTGGGTTTCCCATCATCATTTGTCTGTACATCAATCCGGTACATTCCCTGGTGGTATTCATCAGAGGCAACCATACTGCCCTGCTCATCTATGGCCAGGCTAACCCAGGTCCCCTGCGACTTCCGGGGAACTTCATATAATAATTCTGCATTAAAACCCGGAAGTGTACGGAGCTCACCGGATGGTACCTCTTTGGACTTATCCAAAGCAGGCTCCCGGGTTGAATTATCGTTCTGCGCCTGTTCCTTATTTTGACTGCAGCTAAAAAGAAAGACCAGAAGAAGTATTGTTAGTGTTACAGCATACCATTCGTTTTTTCTAAGGACAGAAAAAAAAGTTTTTGCACTTGCGTATATCATATCACCTATTGATTATTTGTTTATGCTAATGTTGTTGAATGTTGAACCTGCCTGTAAATATAATATTGCGTTAATCAATGTGCTTTGTCTTCGAACAAAGGATTTAAATCTCTAAACCAGGCATCCCTGAATTCCACTTTCATGGGCGGACCCTGATGCAATTGAAATCCAAACAATCCTTTTTTAACCCGGTTTTTTGCATTGTCTTCCACCATTGATACCATTTGTCCGTTTAATTTTTGAACAATCAGTGTACCTTTTACGATCAATTCATATGCATTCCATGTATTGTCTTTTATATAATCTTTAATCGTTTGATCACCGGTGAAAATGGGGAAAGAATGCAAACTGTCCATTTCTGAAATGCGAACCATCCGTCCCCGTTCGGCCAAAATCTTACGATGTCTGTTTATAAAATTTTCATACACTATCCCGGTATAGGTATGTTGTCCGTCAATATCCGCCTGGTAACCCAGCAGATCATCATAACCTTCGGGGCCCTGTTCACAGCGGTAATAAATACCACTGTTTCCATTGAAAGAAATACGAAAGGAGATGTTCAGGATGAAATCTTCTACTTCCCGGTTCCAGATCAGAAAAGCGCTTCGTTTGATCGGATTGGTTTCGGTAGTTTCGCCTGTCAGTATACCATTTTCCCAGCGCCAGTGGTCTGGCGATCCCTTCCACTGGTTTTGATATGCTTCGCTGAAAATGTATTCGGCGCCAATAGCTGACGAATCACTATCCTTCTGCTTACAGGCACCGGTTAAGACAAGAAAAACGATAGATACAAGTAAAGAATATTTCATTTTAACCTGCTTTTTCATTTCATTTTTTCTGCTTTGCGTATTACATCTTTGATATAAACAGGAGTGCCTCCTTTTACTTTGCTTTCATCGGCTGCTTCAATAAAAGCACAGATCTCCAATGTTTCAGCAGGGGAAACGGGGGGAATACCTGTAGTGAAAAATTTTGCAATCTGCACCAGCAAATTATTATATCCATCGAAAGGTCCTACAGTAGCAATTCCTTCATCACCAAATACGGTTCCTCCAAACCCTCTCCCTTTTCCTGAATTGCGTAAACCACGGAATGTACCGATCCTTTGATCTTCCCATTCACCTACCACCATATCTGTATCAGGGGTATAAACACGGCTTACACTTCTGCAGCCGGTTCCCATCACGGTATAAAGTATCTCTATGCCATGAATGCCATACCAAAACAGGTCAGGATGTGTTTTTTCTATCGTAGCCGGACTATAGGTATCGGCACCATTTACTTTTCCTATTTTTCCTTTAGCCACTTCCTGCGCATTTGCCATGAACCGCAGCGCTGATGAAGAAAAAACAGGCGTTTTATAGCGGGATGCCATTTCATAAATAGCAAGCGCGTCAGAAAGAGAAGCGGCAACAGGCTTATCAATAAAAAGGGGTTTCTTTGCCTTTAAAACCGGGATAGCCTGTTCCAGGTGCACCCGCCCATCGTTGGTTTCAAGCATTACCGCATCTACTTTTGAAAGTAATGCTTCTATTGTATCTACAATCGGGATATTAAGATTGCGCATATCTTCTGTAACAGCAGGTACATTCTCCAGCGCTGAGGCTATATCCCTGCTTCCCCTGGAGCAGGCTGCCACCACTTTAAAACCTTCCAGCCCAGGATCTGCATCCTGTGCATTAAAGGCTTTTGAAAAAATGGCAGTATGGGAAGTATCAAGACCTATAATGCCTATCCGTTTCCCCTTTGGCGGGTATTGTTTTTCCCAAGTTATATCAACACCAGGAACCAATGCAGCACCCAGGGTAGCGTTTGCAGATATCTTTAGAAAATTCCTGCGATTGAAAGTCTGTCGCATAATCATTTATTTATTTAAAAAATATACCCAATCAAGATTAAAAAGATTCTTTTTCCCTGCCTTAGGATTGCTGAACACAAAATATAAATCATGTGTTCCTTCAACAGAACTTACCTCTGTTACCAGCTCTATCCAGTCTTTGGCCCTGTCCTGCACTTTTCCCGGGGATATAGTAAGCGTGCTTACCAGTTTTCCATCAGGGCGGTCAAGCCGTAATTCAAGTGTGCCGCCTTCTCCATCTAATTGTACACGGTATTTCAGCTTTTTAATACCTGAAAGATCAAGTTGTTTAAACTTTACAAATCCATTGTGCTGTAAACGGCTTATGTAATTTAAGAAAGAAAGGCTGGTAAGAGAAACGACACTTGCCGTTCCCTCATCAAACTGCTCCATCTTTAATAGCGGAGACCGCAGCACAATATATTTCCTGGCAGATAATGGCTCTATTCCATTAGCACCGTTATCTGTATATGCGGCTAACAACAGGTACGCTCCTTCATCATTTTTATGCGCTTTGAACTGCAGATCCCCTTTGGCAGGCAAACCAATTTCTGATGTATCAGCCAATGATAAAATGTATTGTACTATTTGTTTTGCCTCCGCTTCACCCAGATCCGGATGGGGGCTCATTTGACGGTCGCCCCAGTTACCACCACCTCCCTGTATGATTTTTTTGGATAGTTGTTCCACAGCCCCGTCTACATTGAAATATCTGTGTGCAACAGCCCGGTAAGAAGGTCCAGCCGAGGAATCTTTCATACTATGACAGGCTTTACAATCCAGCGTAAGGGTAAGCTGCCTTCCTTGTATGAACCTTGTATCTCCGTCATTTTGATCATCCGCAAGTACTACCTCGATATCTTTTCCCTGAGGAAAATATTTAAATGAAATCCTGAGCCGTTCCGGATCTATCTTAATGTCTTCCGGATCGGTAACCTGCACATCATAAAACATTTTGCTATCCGGCCAGTAAAAGCTGCGGTTGCTCTTTGTATGGATCATCACTTCGGGGGGCGTATTGCCCACGCTGATGCTGGTTTCTGCCTCCGATCGTCCTCCGTGGCGGTCTTCTACCGTTAGCCTTACTTTGTATACGCCGGGTGCAGCAAAGCGATATTGCACCTGTTCGCCGGTCAGTACATCGTTCCCTATCTTCCATGTGCTGGCGGATATGCCATCGTCCGGATCATAATCAACAGAGCCGGCGCCCGAAAAATTCACTGTTAAAGGTGCCGCCCCGTATAATTTATCGGCACTGATAACGGCATGGGGGTTCCTGTTGCCTTCGGCGTATTCTATACGGGTTAACCGGGCATCGGCATTTTTAGCAAACCAGTTGGTTCCGTATTCGAGGAAATAGATCGCACCATCGGGCCCGATCTTCATGTCTATAGGCGCCGTAAGGTGAAGATGTTCGAGGAAGGGTTCCATGCTTTTGTAGTTGCCCTGTTCATCAAGGGTTACCGCCATGATCCACCGCCGCATCCAATCGTAAATGAAGAGCTTTCCATTATAGTAACCGGGCAATTTGTACCTGGCATCCTTATATAAATCACTATAATAAACCGGGCCTGCTATTGCAGTGGCTGTTCCCTTGCCCAGCAACGGGAACTGAGCGGAGCTGTCTATCCCGTACCAGATCAAAGCCGGCCGGGCAGGCGGCAGTTGTTGAATACCTGTATTGTTGGGAGAAGTATTTACAGGATGCTCCGGGTCAAACCGGGGTCCCGCTATTTTGGTCGCATAATCATAATCGGGGTAGGCATCATTATTACCTATAAAGTAAGGCCAGCCAAAGAAGCCCGCAGACCGGGCCTGGTTGATCTCGTCATAATTGGCTATGGTGCTGTCTTTTCCTCGCACGATCGTATTGGGTCCTACTTCGCCCCAATATACATAACCATTTTTGGGATCCACCGATACACGGTAAGGGTTACGGCAGCCCATCACATAAATTTCAGGACGTCCTTCTGACCCGTCTTTCGGAAAAAGATTACCGTCGGGGATTGAGTAGCCGCCTTCGGGTTCGGGTTTGATGCGGAGGATTTTTCCCCGCAGGTCGTTGCTGTTGGCCGCGGTAGCCTGTGCATCAGCCAATTCTTGTCCTGGTCTTTCGTCTATAGGCGGATAGCCCTCTTTTGAAGCGGCAGATGCGGCAGTATTGTCGCCGGTGGAAAGGTAGAGCAGGCCTTCCGGATCAAAAGTGATGCAACCTGCAGAATGGCAGCAGTACACGCGCTGGGTAGGAATTTCGAGCAATCGCTTTTCCGATCCAGGTACCAGTTGGTTATCTTTTAGTTCAAACCTCGAAAGCCTGTTTCTCCACTTGTCACCTGCTACTGAATAATAAAAATATACCCAGTTGTTCTTTATGTAATCCGGATCGGCGGCCATCCCGAGCAACCCGTCTTCAATACCGCTGAATACATTAAAATTAGCAATGGTGAGCACTTTTTTTTCATCAGCCTTATATATTTTCACCGATCCTTTTCTTTCTATGAACAGGACGTCGTTATTACTCAGCACTTCCATTTGAAGCGGCTCATCCAGCCCGGCAGCCAGCACTATTTGTGTAAACCTGCCGGGGTCGGGCTTTGATACGTTTGCAGCACTTCCATTAAAATCACAGGAAATAAAACACACTAAAAAAACGATCGTTATGCACCTTATGTTTTTCAATAAAGAATGTTGTATAAGCATAGAATTATCATCCTCCTGTTGTACCGTGCTGTCTTCCATAAAACAACCCATCTATAGCCTTTGTATAAAAATATAAATATTTTCTGTCCGCAATCATCATGGGGGCATCCCAAATTTTCGCTTTGCATATTTTCCTGCACGTGAGATACGTGCCGGGGCGGCCGCCGCGGTACGTGTCTCACGTGCCACCAGATAGTGATGTCTGCCTGCTAAAATTTGGGATGCACCCATCATCATCGTTCATTTGTTTTAACCAGTTAGGTAATTACGGGTAATTTATTTACTAAGCGCTTCTAATATCTGTTTCCTTCTGTCTCTTAAAGCCAGTATGCTCAGGTCGTACTTATTAAAATCAAATACTGTTTCCCGGCAAATTTCCATTGCCCTGCCGGGGTATTTCCGGTCAAGCATTTGCAGCAAGGCATAATCGTTGATCCCTTCACGCATGGCTTCCAGCCGGATAGAGCCGTACAGCTTTCCATAGCCGGGATATACAATATAGGAATCTCCTCCGGGCAGCACCGACCCTCCTTCGCTGTTCCGGTCTGTTGTTTCTTCGAAAGGACGAAGACCATGATGCCATTGATTGAATCCCCAATGCAGATAGCCGGTAATGCCATAGCGGAAATTGATCCAGTGCAGGAGGCGGGTCTTGATCAGCGGCTGCTCAATGAAGCGGTTCGCGTACTCACCCTGCGGCCACATGCAGGTGTAAAACCACAGCTCGCTGCCTGCCTGTTGCTGCTGACAGTAAAAGCGATATTCATCACGCAGGAAATTCAACTGCGGGACCCATATATCCATCTTTAACTTATGTGTATGGCAGGCGTCCATAATGGGAACACCCGGGGCCAGTTTTTTAATAAATGCCGCTATCTGCGCATACGTCTCGGCATTGGAATCGGTGGGTTCATCTGCAATATGCTGCATATAGCTGCCGATCCAGCCTTTTTCCTTTAAATGTGCCACCAGGGCAGGAATGAACTGCTCATAAAAATCCTGCGCCTGCCGGTCGGCAAAGGGCCGTTTTTCAAGAACAACAGTATCGGTCGTGATACGGGGAACAAGCACCCCGATATCACTGTTCCAGCCGCCCATGCGTGCTGCAATGTGTCCTCCCTCTATTCTTTTTAGTGCACCTGCAGTTTTTAATATTGCCGCTGTGCGATCAAACCGGCTGAAATCAAAATAATATTTCCCGTTCTCCAGCCGGTATTGCGTAAGCTGCAATGGTGATATCAGGCTCACATTCTGCCCGTAGTCTGCCATCTTACGTGCCAGCACGGCCAGCAGCTCCCAGTAGCGTGGGCTGTACAAAGGAACATCCTTCCCGTTGTTCATCATTCCAAAAGTCAGTGGGGAAGCCTGGTACCATTGGGTCACCCAAAGTGATGACGAGTCAATGGTTACCGGGTAAACATGAATCGTAAATCCCACCTGCCGGGAAAAGCTTTTATTCATTGTTTTTCCCGTTACCACCAGGCTGCCATGGTACTGACCTGCCTCTATGTTTTTAGGTATCTTCACGCTTACCCAGATCGGTTGCGTGCAGCCGGGAGGCAATTCCGACTGCATCGTATCAATAATAGGATCAGGGAAAAGGCCTGAAGCGGAAATCAATCTGTCTGTTGGCGGGTCGGCCAGGGGCCGTCCAACACCTACATAGCCAACATATCCTACCGAACCCTTACTGATAAAAGCAGATGCGGCCGTGTTGCCCCAGAGGGAGGCCTGCAACCCCTGTACAGGTGCATTGCTGCGGAAGGCAAACTGGAAGCTGGCATATTCTCCTCTCGCAACATCGGCCAGGGCCGGCTGGTCAGGGAAAAAAGCCGCTTCTTTAAATACCTTTTTCAGCGGATCCACATACTTTAAGCTAATATAGGCCGGCTGTGCTTTAACCAAAGCCGAGATAACCAATGCGGTCAATACCAGTATGATCTCTTTTATTCGTGGTTTCATGTATTCCTGTTTTACCAAACAGCATCAAGTCGGTTAACTTCAGAACAGCTCAGCAGGGTATACCCGGCCCTATCCCTGCTGAAGCTATCCCTGCTTTTTGTTCTTATTAAATGAGCCAGGCTTCTGCTACCATCCCGGGTTCTGACCCAGCGCCGGGTTAAGTGTGAGCTGATCAACCGGCAGGGGCAACAGGTAATCCCTGTTCACATCGAACTGGAAGCCGTTTGCAAGCAACTGATCCTGCTGGAAAGGCTCAATGTTTCCTTCGGCATCCAGAAATATATTTACGCCGGGAACAAGCGTAGGAAATTCTCCGTCCCATTGTGCCCATTTGGCTCCCTTGTATTTGTATCCTTTGATAAGTTCGTCTGCTGCTGCCCAGCGCATGATATCGTCAAAACGGAATCCTTCACAGGAAAGCTCTACGCGACGCTCTCTTCTTACCTCGTTGATCACCGGCGACAGGTCGGTAAAAGCCCAATCGGGGTCGGTGGTAATGGCAGCAATGACCATAGGAGGCATGCCCACCCGCTCGCGAAGGAGGTTGATGCTTTTGTCTGCATCCGCCTGTGTAAGCGTTCCCAGCTCTGCCTTCGCTTCCGCGAAATTGAGCAGCACTTCTCCAAAACGGATATATATAAGTCCCCTGGTGGTATAGTCTATCTGTGCAGCATCTGTATTGTTGCCCTTTTGTAACTGGTATCCTGTTGTATTGCGCTGGTCAATTGCCAAAGTAAAACCGGGCGTTGTGAAAAATATATCTATCCTGTCTGAAGTGTTGGTCGTTACCAGGTCGCCGGGCGTATATAATATCTGTTTCAATCTCGGGTCGCGGTTCTTCACTACATCCGCTAAGGTAGCATCGCCTTCATAAAGCGGGCTCACCGATACAGGCTTACCATCGGTGCACAGGAAACTTTCAACCAGGTCTTTCGACATGCCGGTTCCTCCGCCGCTATTGGAGTACCTGTTCCAGTAAGTAGTTAATACGCCTATCTGGTATTTGCGCCAGAAAAGCACTTCTTTACTGCTGCTATAATCCACCTGGTTAAACAGTTCACCATATCCGTCTTCCGCTCCAACATTATCCAGCCCCACCGATTCAGATTGCATCAGCGCTTCTGCTTCCTCCGCTGCTTTTTGAAGGAATGCGCTTCCATCCCGGCCCTCAACGCCAAAAGCTGTTCCGTTGTGATATTTTTCCCAGGTGCCTTCATAAAGACATACACGGGTTTTGAATGCCTGCGCGATCTCCTTATTGATGCGCATAGCGGCTGCAGAAGCTTTCGGCTTCAGCAAACTGATGGCCCGATCCAGGTCGGCCACTATCGAATCGGCTACTACATTCCTGGGCAGGCGGCCGGCCAGCAACGCATCTTTATCGGCAGGATCGAGCGGCGTATTTACCCAGGGAAGCGCCCCGTAATTTTTCAGCTTATCAAAATAGAACCAGGCCCTGAAGAAGTAGGCTTCCCCGATGTATGTTGCAATCTCGGCCGGCGCTGCATTTACTTTCTGGTAATTGGCAAAAAAGTAATTCACATTCCTGATCTGCTGCCAGTCTGAATAGGCCCATCCGCCCCCTGAAGCAGGAACCACATTTTCTCCGTTAAGCCTCATATTCCGGGTGGTAGGGCAAAGGTTATCGCTGTTATTGTCTATATAATAGTTGGCATTGTTGCCATAGGCGCCGGGGTTTGGCAACAACTGGTAGAAGTTATTGCAGTATAGTTTTAAATCATTGCTATTGTTCCAGAATGTAGCATCGCTGATCCTGTTGAGCGGATTTTGGTTAAGCATGTCCTTTTTACAGGCCCCGGCAAAGATCATTATTGAAAACAACAGGATGTATATGGATGAGCTTTTCTTGATTTTCATCTTCAGTAGATTTTTATATTACTATTGAATGTCTAAGTTGATACCCACGGAAAAGGTGCGCTGTATCGGGTAAATGTTCCCATCGCTGAGCAGCAGCTCCGGATCAATCTGGTATCTTTTGTGCAGGCCCGGCGCAATGGTGAACAGGTTTTCGGCGCTGCCGTATATACGCAATCTTCCGATATGTGCCCTTCTTGTGAGGGTTTGCGGTAATGTATAGCCAATCTGGAGATTTTTTCCACGGAGGTAAGCACCTTTTAACAGGTAGCGGGTTTGTGCCTGCTGGTTCTTGGCATTCAATCCGCTCAGATAATACCGCGGAAAATAACCGTTGGGCGTAGCTGTTGTCCACCTGTCGAGGTTGGTAGTAAGCACCTGTGAGCCCCATTCGCTGCCACTGCCCGGTATACCCCAGAAGAAGGTGCTGTTGCCCGGCCAAAATTCCCGTTTCCCAACGCCCTGTATAAACATCATAAAATCAAATCCTTTATAATCCAGCGAAAGGGTAAAGCCATAATTGTATCGCGGCGTAGTGTTTCCGATTACGGTTTTGTCGCCGGGGTTAGCTAATGTATTATTACCGAAATCAACTTTCCCGTCGCCGTTCAGATCGGCGTATTGCACATCGCCCGGGTACCAGTTGGCAGAGATCAGCGACTGAGAAGGCGCCTTGTTAACGTCATCCTCAGTTTGGAAGAGCCCTACTGTGTTATAGCCCCATATTTCACCCATTTGCATACCGTTATACCAATTCGTAATAGAGCCTGTGGGGTTGGGATAGTTCAATACTTTCCCCTTATAATTGCTGAAGATGAGCCGGGCATTGTATCTCAGCTTTCCTATATTGTCGCTCCAGGAAGCCGTAAGGTCAAAGCCTTTCGTTTCTATAGACGCATTGTTCCGCTGGGGAGGATTGATCCCCAGTATGCCGGGATACTGTTCTGTTGGACCGTAAAGATCCTTTGTTCTGCGCCGGTACCAGTCAAAAGTGATCTGAAGGCGGTCGTCTAATGCACCGGCATCTATACCAAAGTCGAGCATGCTGGGTTTTGCCCAGGTAACATCAGCGCTTACCAGCGAACCCGCGGTTACATAGGGTTGTCTTACCGTATTGAATAACCAGTTCGTTGAGGTTGGGGCTACATTCGATAAGGTAGATTGGGAGAGATAGTAGCTGCCCGCATTTATGAGGGAGGAAATATCGCCCAACTGCCCGTAAGACCCTCTTAACTTTAAGCTGCTTACCACTTTTTTCAAGGGATCCCAGAATGCTTCTTTTGATATATTATAGCCGGCAGAAACGGAAGGAAAGAACTGGTACCTGCGGTTTTCCGGGAAGAGGGATGTTCCGTCGTAGCGCCCGTTAAATTCCAGCAGGTATTTTTCATCGTAATTGTAGTTAAAGCGTACAAAAGTTCCCGAAGTGGCCCAGTTATACAATGCATCATTAACCGTATAGTTGGTGCCGTATGTGAGGCTTAATGCAGGAAGGGAAGACGTATACAAATAATCATTTCCTGCAGTTAAAGATTCAAAATGCTTGAATTCTCTCTGTACACCCGCCATTAATTTAAAATAGTGACCACCAAGCTTCCTGTCGTAGCTCGCGTACGCATTATAGTTGTAATAGTTGCTGGTTTGCGAGTATTTGTTCAGCGTGGGGATAAGCCCGATCCATATATAGCTCCCATCGGTAGTCTGGTACTGGAAGTCTGTTGCAGCGGAAACGCGGGTAAAAAGGTTATAGTTGTAATTAAAGCTGCCTTTTATTTCAAGTCCGGGCAGAGGCGTAACCGTTACGTCGCCCATGAGCCATCCGTCTTTATTGGACCCCAGTGTGGCACCGCCATCCTTGATATACGTTACACCGTCTCTCCAGTAGCCGCCGGTGGGAACCGTTACAGGAGAAGTTACCATCTTTGAATATAACCCCGCCCAGTTGCCGCGTGAATTGGTTGCGGCGCGCTGGCTGTCTATGGCAAGGGAAGTGCGGATCCCGAACTGCAGCCAGTCGTTCACCTTCGAAGTAATGTTGGTCCTGAAATTGTAGCGGTCATAGCTGTCATCAAAGTGCCTGTTCACAGATCCTTTGCCATTGTAGCCGACGCTTACATAATACTGGAGCTTTTCGGTTCCCCCGTTAACACCAATATTGTGTTGCTGGTTGGTCGCCCATGGCGTTGTGAATTCTTTGAACCAGTCTGTGTTGGCGTAGGAGCCGAAATAACCCAACCAAAGGTGGCCCCGCCCGGCGCCGGGATCCTGTTCTGTGGCGGGTGCGGAAGGATCGGCCAAATGTTCTTTTATTTTTTGAATGGTATAGTCAGAAAAAAGATTCCCTCTTCCTGCATTGATGGCAGCTTCGTTTATAACAGTAGCAAAATCAAGGGAACTGGCGGGTGTGGGGCGGTTGATCGTTTGCGAAAAAGAGATATTGTTGGTGTAACTTACCTTGAATGCCTGCCCCTTTTTTCCCTGCTTGGTAGTAATGAGTATTACGCCGTAAGGTGCCCGGGAACCATAAATGGCCGATGATGCCGCATCCTTTAAAACCGAAATGGATTCAATATCATTCGGGTTTACTGTATTGATATCTGCCGGAACACCGTCTACCAGTATTAAAGGCTCGCCCGTTGTTCCCAAACCGGTATACCCGCGGATATTGATGCTTTTGGTAGTTCCGGGTTTGCCACCGCCGGTGGTGGTCGTTACATTCAGGTTGGCCATAAGCCCCTGTAATCCTTCGGATACATTCGTTATCGGACGGCTTTCAAGCCGGTCGCCGCTCACCTGGTCTACCGCTCCTGTTAAATTCAGTTTTTTCTGTGTGCCATATCCCACTACCACTACTTCATTGAGCCCCGACTGTTCGGGCTGCATAACGATATTGATCACACTCCGTCCCTGTACCCTCACTTCCTGGTCTCCGAAGCCTATATACGAAACAACCAGTACTGCATCATTTGGAACACTATTAAGGGAGTAGCTTCCCCTGTCATCCGTGGAAACGCCCCTGTTCGTGTTCTTTATTTTTATACTGGCTCCCCCAAGCGGGGTGCCCTGCGGGTCGGTAACGGTTCCGCTCACGTTTACAGTTGGTGCGTCTTCACCGGAAGCTACCGGTTCATGCACCCCGCGGCCATTGGCCTTTTGCGTGATGACGATCGTTTTATTGATGATTTTATACTGCAAAGGCTGATCTTTTAAAACCAGGTCCATAGCATCTTTAAGCGGCACATTCTGGAGGTGCACGTCTATGTTCCCGAACCGGGCAGCCAGTGAAACCCGGTAAAAGAAATGAAACCCTGTTTGTTTTTCTATTTCCCTGAAAACAACCTTTAACGGAACGTTTTCCGACGACAGCGTTACATGCTGGGAATACGTTCGGGCGGAAACCTGCAAACAGCCAATAAAGATCAGGATAACCGACAGTTTCATAATCAGTAGCAGTTGGATTAATTTTTTCCGCTCGGGGAGCGGATTGCTGAAAAGAACCTTAAATTTCATACATTTGGTTTTGGTTTGGTTAAACAATACCAGCGCTATACCGTTTCGCGGATAGTGCAGTCTTAGCGGATGGAAAGGATTGGATGACCGGCCATGCCGCCGGGAAGTGTTGCGATCACTTTCCGGTTTTTTTACCGGTTTCCATACCAGAAAATTTTACTCCAGGATTAATTCACCGATTTTATTTTTATTGTTTTGTTTTCAATTGAATACTTCACCTTATTCAACTCCAGCACTTCCAGTAATTCAGACAGCCGGGTGTCCATAGATATTTTACCCTGGAAACGGTCGACCGACATCTTTCCTTCGTAAATCACTTCAAGGTCGTACCACCTGGCTACTATCCGCATGATCGTACGGATATCTGCGTTGTCGAATATGAAAAGCCCGTTCTTCCATGCCATCACTTCTTCAAGATTGGCATTGTCAATCACCTGCAGGTTGTGGTCTATCCTGGCCTGCTGGCCGGGCTTCAGCAAACGTTCTGCACCGGGTATATCCACTTTCACACTGCCTTCAAGCAAGGTTACTTTTATATCTTTTTCATCATCATACGTATTCACATTAAAGCGGGTACCCAGCACCGTTATATTCGTTTCGCCTTTGTTCACAATAAAAGGCATAGTGCCATGATGCGCTACTTCAAAATAGACTTCCCCCGTAACCGATACTTTCCGTTCGCTTCCAGTAAACATTACCGGGTAAGTAACAGAAGAGCCGGCGTTAAGCCATATCCCGGAGCCGTCCGACAGGGTCATCCGGATCACCCTGCTCCCCCTGGGGTTGGATAATGTGTTGTATGCCACACTGCCGGCTTTTGTACCGGGTGAAGGCTGGTAGGCAATTTCCCCGTTCGCGAGCTTAATTACCTGCACATTCCCCTGCTCGGCCAACGTGCCCTCATCTGCATTTTGCAGGGCTATTTTTTGCCCGTTGGCAAGCGTGATCATGGCCTGGCTCAACTGCGGCGGTTCAATATCTGCCGACCTGACCACCGGACGAACAGCAGGCGAGTGTGGCTTCAGCTCATTTACATGCATATAGTATATTCCTGCGACTAAGAGCACTACAGCCGCGGCAGCCCAATGCCATTTTGCCTTTAACAGGCGCCTTACCGGTGTGGAATGCTTAGCATCATCGTTCACCCGCTCATCCTGCACTTTGATATCCCGTAAAAGCCGTTCATGCATTCGCTTACTCACGGTATTTTCAAGCCGGAAATCCCCGTTTATCTTTTCTTCAAAACGCAACCGGTCATCCGGGCCAATAAATACAGCCGCTTCTTCAGCATGATCTGCTATGTATTTAAAAAGTTCTTCTGCTGCTGCTCTGCTAATGTCATCATTAATGTATCCTTCCAACAGCGCTTTGTAATAATCCGGTTTGTTGTTCATATGCTTATTAAAATACCTTCAGAAAGCTATCCCTGTACTATGAGACTGCAAACGGTGAAAAAAGGGTGGGTGAAAATGGAGTTTTTTCAAAAAAACTTACCAAGTATAATAACAATAAGGGCCGGTTGACCCTTTTCGGCAAAATAGTTACGGAGAAAACGCAGCGATTGCACCATATGATCTTTTACCGTATTTCGCGAAATACCTAATTCCATTGCAGCCTCCTCATAGGTTTTACCTTTTTCCTTGCACAGGATAAAAATCTTCTGCCGCTGTGGGGTTAGCGCAGCCACTGCATTCCGGTACAGCTCTTCATAATGGTTGAGCCTTTTATCTTCCGATTCAAATTCAATGAAATGAGGATCCATCCATTCCAGTACTTCCTTTCTGAGTGTTGCATCTTTCGCTATTTTTTTTAATGCATCAATCGCTTTATTGTGCGATATCCTGTATAAATAGGCAGAAAAAGAAACAGTGATCTCCATTCGCTCCCGGGCTTCCCATATTTTCATAAATACTTCGTGAACAAGGTCTTCCGCCAGTTGAGGCACTTTTACAAAATCGAGCAGGTAAGCGTATATACCCTGGTGGTAACGGTTGTATAACCCGGTAAATGCGGCTTCGCTTCCGCTTTTCAACTCTTGGAGTAACCGGGCTTCGGTATGGCAGTCGTTTGGGGTCAAAACAATTTGCTCAAAAATGTTTAATGGTGTAAATCTAAATAAAAACTTTAACTCAGCCATACCGGGCTGTTGATCGGGTTTTCAAATTCTCCGGTGGAGCGCAAATCAGCGTATCAGATAAATGCTAGTTTTTTCCCGGAAATGAATTTAAAGACACAGATAAACCACTTATTGATGCGATAAAATCGGAGAACAATATGCTAAAGGTTCACCAAAACAAATGTTACAAAATTTGACGGACCTGGTGCTGAACAATTACTACGCATATCGGGATTATTAGGGCCTGTTAGATTAACCTTCGTGCATGAACAATTGGATAAAATACCACTATAGAACAATCAGACATTTCTTCCTGTATTGATTTTTCCGTTTTTTGAGCAAGCCCTGATCATATATGTAAAAAGATAAGTGAAAAGCAGGACGTGGTATCCTGCTTTTCACTTATCACTTACTACTTACCACTACTTAACACTTACTTCGCCATCAGCTCAAGCACCCCCAGCCCTATTGTGCTGCCGTCATCTTTATCTTTCGGTTTGCTTATAATATAAAGGCTTTGTTTTCCTTCTGCGGTAATCACGTCAAAATTAAATTTCAACTTTGCCATTTTCTGCTTATCCTTAACAGCAGTTCCGTCAAGCACTGCTTCTGCTATCTTCTGACCGTCCGGAGCGCCCAGCTTTAACTCCAACACATACCCCGCCTTTGGCGCATCGTTATCACCCTGCCAGCGGGCCAGCAGCTCAGCACCGTTTACGCCCTGTAAATCAATGCTGTCAACACTGAACCAGCCTTCTTTATCACCGGGTACAACCATAAACCTCATGCCACCGGCATTCATAGCACTATACTCTTTCATATTGGTTACTCCCCCAAACGTTAGCTTACTGCTGCGTAATGCAAAAGCCGCTTCTCCTGAAAGTGGTTTTATGGAAGCGCCGCCTTTATCTGTGTACGTGGCGGAAATGTACAGGGCCTCATTTTCTTTTACCGCTTTAACAGGAATGGAACCCTTTTCGGACAATGATTTTTTAATAGCGGCCGGGTTTGCCAGCGTAAGTATCCAATGCACAATTTGTTTTGCATCGTCTTCTGCCAGTTCGGGATGTGCCGCCATGGCTACTTCTCCCCATACGCCGCTGCCACCTTTAATAATTTTACCCGTGAGATAATTTACCGCACCTTCATTTTTATGATACCGCTTTGCTACTTCGGTAAAGGATGGTCCGATGGATTTTTCATCTGTTTTATGACAGGTTTTACAATCCAGCGAAAGCATAATGCTTCTCCCGCTTACGGTTGCCGCAGCGGTTTGGTGTCCCTGGGGTATGGCTGCTTTATCAGCGCCTTCTAAGTAGTCGGCTGTAACATACAGATGATCTGCAGTAATACCGCTTCCTTCCTCCTTATCATTAACCGAAACGGCATAATATACAGGTTTGCCCGGGAAGTAAAAAGACTGGTTACCCGTAATTTGTATCGTTACTTCCGGCGCCGTGTTGCCCGCATATACATTTATCGTATTGCTTTTTGAAACGGCGCCTTTTTTATCTTTCACTTCTACCGACAGCACATAATCGCCGGGCTTGTCTAACGTAAGCTCCGCTTCGGGAGACGAGGTTTCTTTCGTTTGCCCGTTACCGGTAGTCCAGGTGTAGGTCATGGCATCATTTTCGGGATCTGCTGCTTCAACGGTTGCTTTAACCGTTAGCGGAAGCGCGCCGGAAGTTTTATCTACCTTAATCGCCGCAATTTTAGGCGGCCGGTTTCCCCCATTATAATCTATACGGCTCAGCCCGGCATCTTCATTTCTTGCGAACCAGCCGGTTCCATATTCCAGTACATACAGCTTCCCGTCGGGACCCACTTCCATATCAATGGCATTGTGCCATTTGGTATGCTCCATGAAGGGTTCCATCTTGTCGAAATCACCATTGGGCAGCATGGTTACCGCTTTTATCCATCCTCTTATCCAGTCGTAAATAAATAATTTACCATTATAATAATCAGGCAGCCTGGTTTTTGCAGGCCACATATCGGTATAGTATACCGGGCCTGCCATGGCATTGCGGCCGCCGGTTCCTACCTGGGGGAACTCGGCTGATGCGGCATAAGGATACCATATAAAAGGTGGCGCCACGGCAGGCAGCTCTTTTAAGCCCGTATTGTTGAGCGATTCATTCAAAGGCTTTTCGGGGTCAAACACTTCCCCTGAAGTTCCTGTCGCATAATCGTAACGGTTATACGCATAGTTTTTTCCTACAAACAAAGGCCATCCAAAAAAACCAGCCTTGCGTGCCTGGTTCAGCTCATCATAGCCACGGGGGCCTCTTACGCCAAAGCTGTCGGTACTGGCATCGGGACCAACCTCACCCCAATACAGGAAGCTGTTCTTCTGATCAACAGAAATACGGTAAGGATTACGGTTACCCATTACATATATTTCAGGCCGCGTTTTTTCGGTTCCTTTGGCAAACAAATTCCCGTCGGGCACTTCGTATGTGCCATCTTCATTCACTTTTATCCGCAGTATCTTTCCCCTCAGGTCGTTGGTATTGCCTGAGCTTCTCCTGGCATCATACTGCAGGTGCCCCGGACGATCATCTAATGGCCCATATCCCTGGTTGGTATACTTTTGATTGGGTTCATTAAAAGGTGTGGAATTGTCGCCTGTGGATACATACAATAAGCCATCGGGGCCAAACGCGATAGAGCCGCCGGTATGGCAGCATATTTCTCTCTGCGAATAAAACTGCAGGATCACCTGCTCTGTTTTATTATCAATGGTGTCGTTCTCAAATTTAAAACGCGACAACCGGTTTACAGAAGTATCTGCAGGGCTGTAAAAAATATATACCCAGTGATTCTTACTAAAGTTGGGATCTTTGCTGATACCCAAAACACCTTCTTCTGCATTTGCGCCGGCTGTGCTTGTTTTGAAGTAGGCGTTTAAAAAACCAACCTGCTTCAGTTGCCTGGTTTCATTTTTATACAGCATGATCTCTCCCCTGCGCTGTGTAACAAGGATATCGGAATTGGGAAGAATGGTCATTTCCGTAGGTTCAAAGAATCCTCCCTGCACCAGGGGAGTTTTAGTAAAGCGGTCTTCATCCGGAGGGTACTGCGATACCACTCCACTGTAATCTAATTTTTCATTACCGCCTATGGCATATTGAATGCCTCCCAGTATGTGCTGTAAATACAGGGGTTCGCTGTATGATTCATCCGTATGACCCAGCTCTGTATAAAAAGCCCTTCCTCCGTCATATTCATGATACCAGGCCATGGGGTGATTGTCGCCATTTTTACCGCCCTCATAACTTTTTTCATCAATACTAATCAGCACATGAACATCCTTATTCAGCTTTTTAAAATTATACCACTCATCTTTTCTTGTCCATACATCCGGCAGGTGTTTGGTTGATGCGTGGTTCTTGTCTTTTACTATCAGTTTAGCTTCCTGCTGGCGGGGATGGCTTTCAAAATTAGCCCCTGCCAGGCGGGTATACCAGCCCCAGTCGTACTCTGCATCGGTAGCAGCGTGTATACCTACATAACCACCACCCGCCTGCATGTATCTTTCGAGCGCAATACGCTGAGCAGTATTAAACAGGGGGCCTGTGGTATTCAAAAAAACAATAGCTGAATATTCACGCAGTATATCATCTGAAAACATATTGGCATCAGATGTGGTATCTACATCAAAATCGTTCCCTGCACCAAGCTTTTGGATAGCGGCAACACCTGCCGGTATAGATTCATGATGAAATCCGGCTGTTTTGGTAAACACCAGTATCTTTGGTTTACCACTACGTTTGTTACAGGCAGAAAAAAGAAAGAGCACAACGCAACATAAGAGAAGCGGAAAATTTTTCTTCATTGTGGAATCGTTGAAACATTTTTTAAGAGGGATAAATGTAAGTTCATTTCTTCAATTTACATTACTCACCCGCAAAATTGTTCGGTACCCGCACGGGATGATACCTGTAAAATGATGCATGGAAGGGCATATATTATCGTTATTTTTATCTTTGGTAAAATAAGTACTCCTATACGTTAACCCAATTATAAATAAAACAATGCGTAACCCCTTAATCGTAAAAAACAGCATTACCATCAATGCTGCTCCTGAAAAAGTTTGGGATGCTTTAGTTAACCCGGAGCAAACAAAAAAGTATATGTTCGGCTGTGAAACGGTTTCCGACTGGAAGACGGGGAGCGATTTGTTGTGGAAAGGTAATTATGAAGGAAAAGAAATGGTTTTTGTAAAAGGTAAGATCCTTAGTCTTGAACCCGGTAGTTTTCTATCGTACAGTACCATTGACCCCAATTCCGGGATTGCCGATATACCGGAAAATTACCTTACGGTAACTTATACCCTAACGCCTCAAAACGGGCAAACCCTTTTAACCGTAACGCAGGGCGATTATGCAACGGTGGGCGACGGCGAAAAGAGATACCGGGAAACGATAGATGGCGGCGGCTGGGATCCTATCCTCACTGCGATCAAAAAACTGGCAGAAGAGCCTATCTCAAAAGGGCAGGCAGGTTAGCGACTTTGGGGCAAAATAATGTATGTGCCTATGTTTCTATGTGGTTCAATAACATCCAAAACGCACGTTATTACTTTTTAGACAGGCTATTACAGCTATTCATTCCATAATTCCCAACTGGCTTCAGCCTGTGCAATCAGCATATCATACCCGTTCTGAACAGCCGCACCACGCTCAGCTCCTTTTTCCAGGAATAATGTTTTTTCAGGATTATAAATCAAATCGAAAAGAAAGTGCCGGTCTCCTATAGCTTCATAAGGAATATCCGGACATTTGTTTACATCAGGGAATGTGCCTACCGGCGACGCATTAATGATCAATAAATTGCTTTTAATGATCGCTGCGTTGAGCATGCTGTAACTAATGGCACCCTGCTTCGGGCTGCGGCTTACCAATGTATAGTCAATGCCCAGTTGCTGCAACACGTATTCTACCGCCCTGGAAGCGCCTCCGGTACCAAGTACCAGCGCCCGGGTATGATACGGTTGCAGTTGCCGCATCAGCGACTGCTTAAATCCTATAGTATCCGTATTGAACCCCGTAAGCCTGCCATTGCTTATCCGGATAGAATTGCATGCTCCAATTTGCTGAACGCCGGGAGATAATTCATGAAGAAAGGGAATGACCTTTTCTTTATACGGAATAGTTACGCATAACCCCAGCAGGGAAGGATTATTTTGCAATACGGCAGGAAGGAGTTCTATATTTTCTATAGCGAAATTTTCAAACCGGCAGTTGAGCAGCTCTTTTTCAAATTTTTGCGTAAAGTATTTTTTTGAAAAAGAATGCCCGAGCGGATAGCCAATCAGTCCGTACAATTTCATTCCACATCATCTTTATTTAAAAACAAATGAAAAGTGTCTCCCCGCAGCCCGATACGCATGGATTCCAACGGGATCACTTCCGATGGAGCAATATTACCCAGGTTGGCATTGCAGCCCAGCAGTTCAATAAAATACAATTGCTGCGCTTTTTGCGGGGCTTCCCAAATAATGCTTTCTTCCGGGATCTGGGTCAGGATTTCCTGCACCAGCCCTTCCCGCACTTCGCCCGTACCCCTGTAAATACCTACATTACCGGCTTCCCGCGCTTCAGCGATCACATAAGTTGAGCCCGCGTTCAGCTCAGCTTTCATCAGCTCAATCCATTTATAGGGCGGAATGATATGCTCGGCATCCTTACTTCCCACTTCACTAAACACTACGCCGTATTTGGTAAGCTTCTCAATATAGCCACACTTTTCGGCATGCGGAATAGTAATAGAACCATCGCTTACCTCCATATACGAGATGTTGTATGCTTTAAGAGTATTAATATAATCCTGGAACTGGTTGCGGATCAAAAAAGCTTCAAATAAAGTACCCCCGAAATACAGGGGCAAATCATAGGACTGGTATACCTCAATTTTTTCGCGAAGCTGCGGAGTAACAAATGAGGTTCCAAAACCCAGTTTAACAATATCAACATAGGGGTGCGCTATACTCAGAAAATTTTTTGTCTCTTCAATACTTAAGCCTTTATCCATTACCATTGTGATACCTGAACGACGGGGTTTACTTTTTCGTTCGGGTATCTGACTCAGATTAAAATTCATGAAAGATGAGATGTTTTAAAGAATGCGCAAAAATAAGGAAGATTCTGTTTCCCGTGCAGGTTATTCCTTGCTAGATGGAACGTTTCCGTTTGTAATAGGCAATTAGATCAACTACCTGCTGGTTCTGAAGTATGGTAGGATTAAGTTCTATAAACTTTTTAAGCAGCCTTGGCGCTCTTTCCATAGCCTTTTGCAGGATCAGCAGCGCCTCCTTGCTTTTACCCATAGCAAACAAAACAGCGCTTTGGTAAAACAGGAACAATGGCTTATCTCCCGCAACCTGCTGTGCATTGTCTATCTGCTCTGTCGCTTCTTCCAGGAAATCTTCTTTGTACAGGCATCTTATAAGCGCTTCCCACCCGGCAATTCCCCGGGGTTTAGCCTTTACAACATTGGAAAAGTGTATAATGGCATCCTTGATATTTCCTAATTCCAGCAAACATTCACCCATAGCCAGGTTATACTCCGGTTGCATACGATGGATACGCATGGCCGACTCCAAATATTGCACGGCTTTACTGAACGACAGCTCATTAATATAAGTACAGGCGATCTTATAATACAATTTGCTGTCGTCGCTGTTAAGATGCGAAGCTTTTTTATAATAAAATCTTGCCTGGGCATATTGCTTCAGCCTGTCGTAACAATGACCAATAGCTTCGTAAATCACATCTTCCGGACGTGCCAGCTCAATTACTTTTTCCAGCGATTCAATAGCATCCCGGTATTTCCTTAACCTGATGTATGCATCGGCCATATTCCTGTACGCATAGTCAAATTTTTCATTGATTGCCAGGGCGTACTTATAAGCGTCAATTGATTTTTCAAACAGCTTCAAACCCTGGTATGCCGCGCCAAGGTTAAACCATGCCAGCTCGTTATACGGATACTCATTAATAATGTGCTGGTGCAACCTGATGCTTTCTTCACTTCTTCCTGTAAAATCCGTCCAGAAGCATATTTTATAGAGCGCTTCTTCATTATTAGGTTCGTATTCTAATATATGCACCAGGCAGTCAAACACTTTATCGAACTCTTCGTAATCATCGTATACATCCGCCAGCTCAAACAACAGGTTAATACGGTTTTCTCCTTCAAACAGGCTGATGGCTTCTTCCAAAAGCCCCACCGCTTTCTCATGCTCGTCTAATGCGAGGAACACATCGGTTTTAAGAATGTAAATATCAATATCGGAGCTGTCGAGTATTTCGGCCTTTTCTAAAATTTCAAGGGCATCGTTATACTTGCGGGTAGCAATTAATAAATCGGCCTTTTTAACCATTAAAGAGGCGGAATACGGAAATTGGCCAACACCCAGTTCTGCTGCCTCTAAAGCTCCGGCAATATCATCCTTGTCGTCAAAATAATCTATGATCTTTTCAAAAGCATCTTCTTCCAGGAAGCCATGGCTCATACCGGTCCGGAGATTTTCAAATTGCCTTAGCAAATCCCGCATCTCATCCCTTTCGTTTCGATAAGAATTGTCCTGCATTGTGATGTAAGTTAATGAAAGTTAACACTTTATTAAGAATAAAAGTATTTTTGTAACTTTTTTATTGTGCAAACGTTAAATAACCTGTAAAATTTATGATGAACGGTATAGGAAATACTGAATATAAATCATTATTTTTGCTGAACAATGAAACCGAACAAGAACATACCTGCAAGAATTGTTAAAAATAGCTTCATACTGGTGGCTATGTTTGCAATTGCGCAATATGTATTTGCAGTGAGCGGGATCAGGATGAATGCAGGAGAGAAAGAAAGAAGTAAAGAAGCACGACATGCCTCCGGCGCTTTTTCTGATCTTAAATCTACCATTACCTTTTCTATTAAAGATAATTATACTTTTAATAATAAGAATTACGGGAAAACTGATTACAGGTCTTCCGAACCGGCTAAACAATCCAGTTCCATTATCTCGTACAAAAAAGGAAATACCGTATACATATTACCTTATAAGCCACAGCCTGGTATCAAATTACCCGGTTTCATCAGCATGACCCCATCTGAGCCGGTATCCAGATAGTAAACATTCTAAGCCATTCTCCGCAATACAGGCTAATTAATTATTTTGATGCGCTGCATGCGAAAATAATTCAATGATAAGGCCGTAGGCCTGTCTGCATATTGTAACTCCGGAATAATAAAGCATACTAAGACTTCATTGCTTACAGCTTTCTGTTCTTTACTATCTTCCTTATGCAACGGGCTGAAGCTCGTTGTTACAAAAAAGAGACCGAGGCTACGCCTCCTGGTTCTTACATTATCTGTAATAAAAACGGGTATAGCACATCAAAATATTAATTAGCCATAGTATTCTTCTATGTTCTAAACGGGATATAATGAATATATTAGCGGAACTATAAAATATAAACCATCAAGGCACAGGTATGAAAAATTTATTACTCCTCGCTCTATCTTTTCTTTTCAGTTTTAATTCGCTTCCCGTTAAGGCGCAAAAAGCTACATGGACAAAACTATTCGATGGCAAAACGCTCCAGGGATGGAAACAGCTTGGAGGCAATGCAAAATACACTGTTGAAAAAGGTGTTATTGCAGGCACAACGGTAGCTTCCACCCCAAACAGCTTTTTAATAACCGAAAAAGAATATAGCGATTTTGTTTTAGAGCTGGAAGTGCTTATGCCCGATACCGTTACCAATTCGGGTATACAGATCAGGAGTCATTTTAACCCCGCCGCCAATGATGGAAAGGGACGGGTATATGGCTACCAGTATGAATTAGACGCATCCTCCCGTGCATGGACTGCCGGGATATATGATGAAGGCCGGCGGGGCTGGCTATATCCTTTAGATTTAAACCCCGCGGCCCAAAAAGCATATAAACAGGGGGCATTTAATAAAGTGAAGGTGGAATGTATAGGAAACACCATCAAAACATGGATCAACGATGTGCCCGCCGCTTACCTGGTAGATGACGCGGATGCTAAAGGCTTTATTGCCCTGCAGGTACACAGTATTGGCAAAGCCGAAGATGCCGGGAAAAAGATCCTTTGGAAAAATATCCGTATTCAAACCGGTAATCTTTCTCCTGCACCCTTTCCTGCCCATGTTTTTGTAGTGAACAATGAACCCAATACATTAACCGCTTTTGAAAAAAGCAATGGCTGGAAGCTATTATTTGACGGGGTAAGCCCAAAAGGATGGAGAGGTGCTAAAATACTGAGCTTTCCCGAAAAAGGATGGGAAATAGCAGACGGAAACATTACCGTATTATCTTCAAAAGGAGAGGAATCTGCCAATGGCGGCGATATTGTAACGGACGATTTATACAGCGCTTTTGATTTTTCTTTTGAGTTCAAACTTTCCTTTGGCGGAAACAGTGGCGTGAAATATTTTGTAACGCTTTCCGAAAACAATGTAGGATCCGCCCTCGGATTAGAATACCAGGTATTAGATGATAAAAACCACCCCGATGCTAAAATGGGCATAGCAGGCAACAGAACCCTCTCTTCATTGTATGATTTAATACCGGCAAAAAAAACAGACCGCTTTGTAAAGCCCATAGGCGAGTGGAACCAGGGAAGAATTATTGTATATCCCAATAATCATGTGGAACATTACCTCAACGGTGTAAAAGTATTGGAATACGAAAGAGGCTCGCAGGCATTCCGGGGCCTGGTAGCCGGCAGCAAATTTAAAAACCGTCCCAATTTCGGTGAAGGAAAAGAAGGCAGGCTGCTGCTCCAGGATCATGGCGATGACGTAAGCTTCAGGAGCCTGAAGATTAAAGTATTGAAATAAATAGTGCTGTGTGAAACGTGAGAAGTGAGGGGTAAATTCACTATTACCTGTTCACCTCTCACCCCTGTCCTCTCACTTTTCATGATAGCATACAGGCATCGTTTACCTGACCTAACACTAATAAAAAAGGAGCTGTTAGGATATAACAGCCCCCGACGGTTAAAGTATAGATGTTTTCTTATGTTGCGTTACTTAATACTGGTCGAGCATATATTTTATGACATCGGTAGTGGTAACAATACCTTTCAATTCTCCATTGTCAACTACCGGAAGCGAATGGTATTCTGCCGTACTGAAAATTTCCGCCACCTCTCTGATAGCTGTATCACTGCTTACCGTACGTAAGTCGGCGGTCATTACCTGCGGAATGGTGAGCATCTGCAATATGGCTTCATCGGCTCCTTCCTGGTTATCGAAAAGCGCGCCGAATGTAAGCCGGTTAATATCGTTACGGCTTATCATCCCGGTTATCTTTTCTCCTTTTTTTACCGGCAAATGCCTGATGCTTTTTTTACGGAAAATAGCTGCCACCTCATCTAATTTATCGTTTTCCGCAACACTAATAACATCTTTAGTCATAATATGGGAAACAGGTTCTCTCTTTTTCATATGCTTTACTTTAGATTCAGGTTCAAAATTAAACTACCGTGCATTTCCGGAGTATGATGAAGATCAGGCTTCCCTGCAATTAATATCAGGATAAAAGAAAGAGCGCCGCGAAACTTTCTTTGTGCAATCAACTTCGTGCCTTCTTTGTGCGTTCTGCGGCTATCTTCTAATTCCTGCAGAAGAATCTCTTATGATCAGTTGCGAAGGCAATACAATATGCACGGGGTTATCTCTTTTAGCAGCGGCATCGGGGTAATTCAGGAAGATCCTGGCAGCTTCTTCCCCGATCTGTCTTCCGGGTCTGCCTACTGAGGTAAGCGATGGTGAAATATAGGCTGAGATAGGCGAGTTATCAAAACCTACTACGGCAATATCTTCCGGAACCCTCCATCCTTTTTCTCTTATTACTTTCATGGCTCCTATAGCCACCTGGTCATTCACGCCAAAAATGGCATCAGGCCGCTGATCCAGCTCCAGCAATTGAGCAGTGGGCTCCAGCGCGCTCTCTACTTTAAAATTGGTATTTATAATAAGTGATTCTTCTAATGGTAAGCCGTATTGCCTAAGACATTCCGCGTAACCCTTAAAGCGCTGTTCCGTAACCGCCATACCGTTAGGACCTTTCAGGTGGGCAATGCGTTTTCGTCCGGTGTTTACCAGGTGTTGCACTGCTGCAAAGGCGCCATGGTAATCGTCTATGGTTACGCTTCCTGCAGAAAATCCTTCATAGTCACGGTCAATAAAGATCAACGGCAAATTTCTCTTGCCCACATTTTCCAAGTGCTCATAATGCCCAAAATCATAGGTCTCCTGTGAAACAGAAAGAAAAATACCTTCCACGCGGTTCGACAACAGCTTTGTTATATATTCCGATTCCAGCAGGTACTGCTCATTGGTTACACATATATTAAGCGTATAACCCAATGGGTGCAGTACGCCATCTATGCCTTCAATAATGGCCGATTCATAATAATTATTGATGGTAGGCACAATAACCCCAATGCTTGCTGTTTTTGTATTAAGCAGGTTCAGGGAAACCTGGTTTCGCTGGTAACCTACTTTTTGTGCATATTCCTGCAAGTTGCGCCGGGTATCTTCATTAATGGAAGGATGGTTGTTCAGTGCCCGCGATACCGTTGAAGGCGAGCACCTGAATTTTCTGGCAATATCTTTAATAGTAACAGGCTTATTCATATTTCAATAGCACTAATCGCATCCCAAGTTCCGCTTTTTTCTCAACTCAAAAAATTTCAAACGTTTGCAAACCACATAAACCGTTTAAATAGAATTATAATGTTAAGTTTACCAGCGTAAAATACTACTGATGCCAGATCAAAAATTGCTTGTCAGGCCCGATCCGGGAAACCGGAGGTATCATCATTTCACTGCACAGGATGCAGGCTGGAACTATCTTAACTTTGAAACAAGGTTATTAGATAAAAATGAAGCTTTCTCACAACACACGGGCGACAATGAATATTGCATTGTTTTACTGGGTGGTAATTTTAAGGTAAGCTCCGATAAGGGTGAATGGGAAACCCGTAACGGCAGGAAAGATGTATTCAGCGGCATTGCCCATACCTTATATCTTCCCCGCAATACCGATTTTACACTTACCGCGCAAACCGCTAATACCGATATAGCCATATGCTGGGTAGCTACCAATGAAGATCATCCTCCTTATTTAAAGCAGCCGGAAGAGGCAGCCATTGAATTCAGGGGAGGCGATAATGCTAACCGCCAGATCAATAGCCTGCTCCAACCCGGTTTCGATTGCCATAAAATAGTATGTGTGGAGGTGTATACACCATCGGGCAACTGGAGCTCCTACCCTGCGCATAAGCACGACGAACGCAAAGTGGATGCCAATGGCAACCTGTTGGAAGCGGAACTGGAAGAAATCTATTTTTATAAAACAGATAAGCCGAACGGATTTGCCATTCAGCAGATATATACAGATGACCGGTCATTAGATGAAGTAATAAAAGTGCATAATAACGAAGCGGTGCTGGTGCCCAAAGGATATCACCCTGTTGTTGCCGGGCACGGGTATAATGTATACTATCTTAATTTTCTCGCGGGCAGCGATCAGTCTTTGGCAAACACGCCCGATCCGCAGCAGGAATGGATCTTCGGCACATGGAAGGGACAGGATCCGCGGCTGCCAATGGTTACAGCGGAAATGAACACAAGAATTTGAAATTTCAAACCTGCCTGCCGGCAGGCGGGTTTGAAAATTTGAAATTATACCTGATGAATAATATAAAAAAATACGACCTCCTTACTATCGGGCGATCTTCTATTGATCTGTATTCCGCTAATGTGGGCAGTCCTTTCACAGATATTTCCGCCTTTAACGCTTTTGTGGGCGGATGCCCAACCAATATTGCGGTAGGGGCAACAAGACTTGGATTAAAAACTGCGCTGCTTACCGGCATTGGCAACGACCAGGTAGGCGCTTTCATTAAAAATTTCTTACAAAAAGAAAAGGTAATCACAGATTTTATACCCACAATAACGGGTACCCGAAGTTCGGCCGTTATACTGGGTATTGAGCCGCCGGATAAATTTCCATTGGTTTATTACCGCGATAACTGCGCAGATATACAATTAGATATTGACCATGTAAATGCTATTCCTTTCAGCGATTTTAAAGCGGCTATCTTTTCAGGAACGGCATTAAGCAAAGATCCCAGTAGAACGGCCATGTTTTACGCGCTGGAGCTGGCACAAAAAAACGGAGTTATCAAACTGCTGGACCTTGATTTCAGGGCCGACCAGTGGCACGATCCGCGTGCTTTTGGGATAGTTATCCGCACGATCTTACCACAGTTTAATATAGTAATAGGTACTGAAGAAGAAATACTGGCTGCCTGCCTTACCGATATCAGCCAGGTATCCATCAAACACCAGCAAATATCGGCTCCCGAAATAAAAGGCAACATTGATAATGCCATACAAAATATTATAGCAACCGGCGTTGATACGCTGATCGTAAAAAGAGGAAAAGATGGCGCTTCTGTATTTGAGAAAGGAAAAGAGGAGGTAAAAGTACCAGGCTTCCCTGTGGAAGTATTGAATGTGCTTGGAGCGGGTGATGCCTTTGCAGGAGGGTTTTCATACGGCTATCTGCGGGGATGGGATTTGTATAAAAGTGTGCGCATGGGCAATGCCTGCGGCGCCATAATTGTTACGCGGGAAGGTTGCGCTAACTTTATGCCAACACTGGAAGAGGTGATGCAATTCACAGGTGAACGGGGTGGGCTGTGAGAATTTGAGAACGTGGAAATTTGAAAATTTGAAAATGAAAAATCAGTGGTCGGTACGCGACGAAGGAGCGTCAGACCGCGGGGATGGTTGCAGGTTGCAGGTTTCAGGTTACAAGTTGCAGGTTACAAGTTGGAGGGGGCAAGTTTCAGGGTGAAAGTTTCAGAATCCAGTAAAGAAAGCATTCCTGAGATGAGAAATGAAAGTATAACAGCAACCGATACCGCTGATTGCTGATCGCTAATAGCTGATAGCTAAAAAAAATATAATCAATATGGAAAAACTAAGAAATTATATCAACGGACAATGGGTGAGCAGTAGTGCAACCACGTATGTGAATGTAGTAAACCCGGCCAGCCAGGAAGTGCTTGCCCAGGTTCCTTCGGGTACTCCCGCCGATGTGGATGCAGCAGTTCAATCATCTGAAAATGCTTTTGCCACATGGAAGCGCGTGCCGGCAGGGAAACGGATCCAGTATCTTTTTCATTTAAAAAGATTGCTGGAAGAAAATATGGATGAACTGTCCAAAACCATCACGCTCGAATCGGGCAAAACATATGCCGAGTCGAAAGCCGAATGGGTTCGCGCTATTGAGAATGTAGAAAATGCATGTGGTATACCCGCTTTAATGCAGGGCGATTTTTCGGAAGATATTTCTTTAGGTATTGATGAGTATATGATCCGCCAGCCACTGGGTGTTTGCGCCTGCATATCGCCCTTTAACTTCCCCGGCATGATCCCTTTCTGGTTTCTGCCCTATGCTATTGCATGTGGCAACAGCTTTCTCATTAAGCCTTCGGAAAAAGTGCCGCTTACCATGACCAAGGTAATGGAGCTGATAGCAAAATTAGATCTGCCTGCCGGCGTAATTAACATGGTGCATGGCGGAAAAGCCGTTGTAGATGGCATACTCGAACATCCCGGTATTAAAGCGGTAAGTTTTGTAGGTTCATCTGCCATTGCCCGTTATGTATACGCCAAGGGCGCCGTTAATGGCAAGCGGATGCAGGCGCAGGGCGGAGCCAAAAACCCGGTGATCATTTTACCCGACGCAGATATAGATATGACCACTCAAATTGTGGTAGACAGCGTGTATGGCTGTGCAGGGCAACGTTGCCTTGCCGCTTCTACCATTATTACCGTGGGAGAACATGCGAATATTACAGAAAGCCTGGTAGAACTAAGCCGCCAGCGCACTACGGGTTTTGGCTTAGATGAAGCGGTGCAGATGGGGCCGGTAATTACAGCAGATAGTAAAACACGGGTAAACAGCCTGATAGAGAAAGGCATACAGGAAGGCGGCAGGTTATTATTAGATGGCCGGAATGCGGCCATTCCCGGATACGAAAAAGGTAATTTCATACAACCCACCATTATAGAGGATATCCCGCTTCATGGCGAAATTGCCGGAACCGAAATATTCGGACCTGTAATGAGCTTAGTGCATATCAACAGTATTGAAGAAGCTATTGCCTATGTAAACAGCAATAAGTATGGCAATATGGCCTGTATATTTACCAGCAGCGGGTTGCACGCCCGCCGGTTCAGAAATGAGGCAGATGCGGGTAATATCGGTATTAATATAGGCGTTGCGGCGCCGGTAGCACAGTTTCCTTTCAGCGGGTGGAAAGAAAGTTTCTTTGGCGATCTGCACGGACAGGGTAAACATGCCGTTGAGTTTTTTACTCAAACCAAAGTAGTGATTGAAAGGTGGCTGAAAGAATGGACCAGGAAATTTTAGTGGTAAGTGATAAGACATAAGTGGTAAGGCAGCGATGTCTTCGTTGCGTACATTGCTTCCTTTGTGCTCGTTGCCAGCCCGAATGCATTCGTTTAGGCGGGCGTGAAACAGCAAAAGGCATCAAATTTCAAATGATAAATCTCAAATTATAACATGTCAAAAAAATTAAAAGCCGGCGTAATCGGGCTCGGGCGCATCGGGCAGATACATCTCTCCAACCTGCTGTACAATACACAAAACGCGGAAGTGATCATTGCGTCTGATGTTTCTCCTGCCGCGCATGATTATGCCAAACGCCTCGGCGTGGCACAGGTAACCACAAAGGCGGAAGATGTGATTAACCACCCGGATGTGGAAGCGGTTATTATTTGCGCACCTACACCACAGCATGTGCCTTATACTATCGCTGCCGCACAGGCCAAAAAACATGTGTTTTGTGAGAAGCCGCTGGATGTTACGCTTCCGGCTATTCTTTCCACCCAACAAGCAGTAAGGGAAAACGGCGTAAAGCTTATGCTGGGCTTTAACCGCCGGTTCGATCCCAATTTTGCCAGGATCGGATCATTAGTCAGGAACAACAGCATTGGCGACCCGCATATTTTGCGGATCACCAGCCGCGATCCGGCGCCGCCGCCATTGGAATATGTAAAAGTATCGGGCGGACTTTTCCTTGATATGTCTATACACGATTTTGACATGGCGCGCTTTATAACAGGCAGTGAGGTAAAAGAAGTATATGTAAAAGGAGATGCTTTGATAGATCCCCGCATTAAACAATACGATGATATAGATACCGCAGTAATTGTACTTACGTTTGAGAACGGCACCATTGGTGTAATAGACAATAGCCGTAAAGCAGTGTATGGCTATGATCAGCGCCTCGAAATATTTGGCTCAGAAGGAATGGCGAAGGCTGAAAATAATACGCCTGATAATGTAATCCGGCATAACAATGAAACAGTACAAACTGCTTTACCACTACACTTTTTCTTAGAGCGCTATGAAAAAGCCTACCGCACCTGCATCCAATCGTTCATAGATTGCGTGTTAAATGACACGCCTTCACCGGTAGATGCGCATGACGGGCTGATGGCTACGGCTATAGGACTTGCCGCAGGCCTGTCATTAAAAGAAAACAGGGCAGTGAAGATGGAAGAAATAATAAAAATATAATAATAACGGAAAAAGTGAAAGATGAGAGAAAGAATGATTCACTTACCACTTATCACCGACCACTCACTAAATAACCCCTGACGATGAACCAAACTGGCCTGCACACATTAGACTACCTGGTTTTTTTTATGTATCTCGCTATTATTGGCGGTTATGGCTACTGGATATATAAAAAGAAAACCAACAAATCCAATACCGCTTCAGGTTTTTTCCTTGCAGAAGGATCGCTTACCTTTTGGGCCATTGGCGCCTCGCTCATTGCTTCTAACATTTCGGCCGAACATTTCATAGGCATGTCGGGCTCCGGCTTTGCTATCGGACTGGCTATCTCTTCCTACGAATGGATGGCAGCGGCTGCGTTAATTGTAGTTGCCGTTTTCTTTCTGCCCGTATATCTTAAGAACAAGATATATACCATGCCCCAGTTTTTGCGGCAACGGTATAACCCTGTTGTAGCTACAACCATGGCGGTGTTCTGGCTGTTATTATACATATTCGTTAACCTCACCTCCATCATTTATCTCGGCGCGCTGGCCTTAGAAGTAACCGCCGGCATCAATTTTAATGTAGCGGTTGTGGCTTTAGCGCTCTTTGCCATATTAATTACCATTGGCGGCATGAAGGTAATCGGGTATACCGATGTTGTGCAGGTAATTGTGCTCATTATTGGCGGGTTGATCACCACTTATCTGGCGCTTGACCTGGTGGCAAAAGAATTTGGTAAACCAGATATACTCAGTGCTTTCGGAACATTAAAAACACAGGCCGATTCTCATTTCCATATGATACTGAAACAGGATAATCCATACTACAAAGATTTACCCGGACTGACAGTGATCATTGGCGCCATGTGGATCAATAACCTGAATTACTGGGGTTGCAATCAGTATATTATTCAACGTACGCTGGGCGCCGACTTAGAAACAGCCAGGAAAGGGATCCTCTTTGCGGCCTTTTTAAAACTGCTGGTTCCATTGATCGTTGTTATACCAGGCATAGCCGCTTTTGTGCTGCATCAAAATGGCATGTTCCAGCAGGAAATGGTAGATGCGGCGGGAACGGTAAAACCCGATCATGCTTACCCCGTATTGCTGAACCTTTTACCCATGGGCTTAAAAGGTGTAGCTTTCGCAGCGCTTACCGCGGCTATCGTGGCATCACTGGCGGGAAAAGCCAATAGCATTTCTACCATCTTTACTTTAGACATCTACAAACTGTATATCAAACCCGGCGCATCCGAAAAGCACCTCATCCGCGTAGGCCGTATCGCCGTATGGGTATCCATGCTTATCGCGGTATTAATTGCTCCGCAGTTAAAGGTGCTGGAACAGGCTTACCAGTTCATACAGGAATATTCAAGCTTTATTACACCGGGTGTATTCGCTATATTCTTTTTCGGTATGTTCTGGAAAAAAGCCACGTCGGCGGCAGCGTTAACTACAGCGGTGCTTACCATACCCCTGTCTACCGCATTCAAATTCTGGTTCCCCGAAATACCTTTCTTAAACAGGATGGGTATAGCTTTCCTGATCTTGTCGGCGGTAATGGTCGGCATCAGCCTCACCTCAAAAAACAAAAACAACCAGGGACAAATTGAGATAGAAATGCCTTCATTTAACCTGAGCCGCTCGTTTATCGTTGGCGCTACTATTATATGCGGTATCCTGGCGGCTTTGTATACGGCGTTCTGGTAACGCCATTTGAAATTTCAAATTTGAAATTTCAAATTATAAATTGAGATTATGTTACTAACTACAAAAGAAATATTCAGCAAATGCTACGGGCAGTACGCCGTGCCTGCGGTGAATGTTTTTTTTATGGAAGAGATACATGGGCTGTTTGCAGCGGCACGGGAAGCCAAAGCGCCGTTTATTGTGCAAACCACGCCCTTCGCCCGTGACTATGCGAACGCACACATGTTGCTGGCAATGATACAGGCGGCAGCGAAAATATATCCCGGAACGGTATACGCCGTTCACCTCGATCATGGATATGAAGCACATATATGGGATGCCATTGAAAGCGGAGGGTATACTTCGGTAATGATTGACGCTTCGCACGATGACATGGAAAAGAATATCAGCCGCACAAAAGCCGTTGTAGAAAAAGCCCATGCCAAAAATATAAGTGTGGAAGCCGAACTGGGTGTGCTGGCAGGCGTGGAAGATGATCTTACCGTGGAAGCGGCTCATTCATTCTATACCAATCCAAAGGATGTAGAATTTTTTGTAAACGAAACCGGCTGCGACAGCCTCGCCATTGCAGTAGGTACCAGTCATGGCGCTTATAAATTTTCCGGCGGACAGGGCTTACAATTACAAATACTCAAAGAAATACAGGAACGCCTGCCCGGCTTTCCACTGGTATTGCATGGAGGATCCAATGTAAACGAAGAAGTGGTGCAAAGAATTAACGAAGCAGGCGGGAAATTAAAAACAGGCGCCAAAGGTGTTCAGGAAGATGAGCTGAAAAAAGCGATAGCGCTTGGTATTTGCAAAGTGAATATCGCTACAGACACACGCCTGTTATGGACAATGGTAAACCGCGAATTTTTTCACGACCGCCCGGATGAATTTGCGCCAACAACACCGGGCAAAATATTTATGGAAACGTACAAAGCATTTATGCTGAGGAAATTTGAATTGATGGGGGCAGCGGGAAAGGCGGGGGAATTTGAGATTTGAGATTTAAAATTTAAAATTCATAAAATCGTTATGAAAAAAAGATTAACTGTTGCGCAGGCAACCATTGCCTTCTTAAAAAACCAGTACACGGAACGCGATGGCATTGAGCAACCTTATTTTGCAGGATGCTTCGGCATATTCGGTCATGGCAACGTTGCCGGACTGGGGCAGGCGCTGCAGGAAAACCCTGACTTCAGGTATTACCAGTGCCGAAATGAGCAATCCATGGTGCATACCGCTGTTGCTTATGCGAAAGTAAAAAACAGGCTAAGCGCTTTTGCCTGTACTACCTCTATTGGCCCGGGCGCTACCAATATGTTAACCGGGGCTGCATTGGCAACCATCAACCGCATCCCGGTATTATTATTGCCCGGTGATATTTTTGCCACCCGTGAACCCGCGCCTGTGCTGCAGCAATTAGAAAGCGCTGTTACACAGGATATTTCAGTGAACGATTGTTTTAAACCGGTTTCCAAATACTGGGACAGGATCAACCGTCCTGAACAATTGATCTATGCATTACCTGAAGTGATGCGGGTGCTTACTTCTCCGTCTGAAACCGGAGCTGTTACCCTTTCCATGCCGCAGGATGTGCAAACGCATGCCTATGATTTTCCCGCTTCGCTTTTTGAGAAAAGAGTATGGCATATCCCCCGCTCGCGGCCGGATAGCAGCCTGCTTAAAAAAGCCGCCGGGTGGATCAGCAAAGCCAAGCAACCCGTTATTGTTGCCGGTGGCGGAACCATATACAGCGGGGCAAGCGAAGCATTGCACCGGTTTGCCGCACAAACCGGCATACCCGTGGGTGAAACCTTTGCAGGCAAAGGCTCGGTGATGTACGATGCGCCATACTGCATTGGCGGACTGGGTGCTACCGGCACCAAATATGCCATTGAAATTGCGAATGAAGCAGATGTGGTAATTGGCATTGGTACGCGATACAGCGATTTCACCACCGCTTCCAAATCCATTTTTAAAAACTCCGATGTTAAATTCGTCAACATCAATATAAGCGAATTTGACGCCCATAAGCATAATGCCCTCCCGCTAACCGGCGATGCAAAAGTTACACTGGAAGAATTGCTTTCAACACTTGGAGATTACAAGGTAGATGGCAACTACCGGCAAAGAGTAGCCGGAATGAATAAGGCCTGGGATGATGAGGTAACGCAGATTTACGCAGAAGGTAACGGAACCGTTCCTCCTATTGACCAGGCGGTAGTGATTGGAACGCTCAACAGCTTTATGAACAGGGAAGATATTATGATCAATGCTTCCGGCAGCGCCCCCGGCGACCTGCATAAATTATGGAGAGCAACCGATCCTAAAAATTTCCACCTAGAATATGGCTACTCCACCATGGGCTATGAAATTGCGGCGGGGCTGGGCGCAAAGATGGCGGCGCCGGAACGCGAAGTATATGTTATTTGCGGTGATGGCGGCTACCTGATGAACAACCACGAGATCATTACCTCCATACAGGAAGGCGTACGTTTTACTATCTTATTACTCAATAATAACGGATATGCCAGCATTGGCGGCTTATCGGAAAGTATAGGCAGCGAAAGGTTCGGTACCAGGTACAGGTACAGGGAGGATCAGTCGGGACAGCTAAGTGGTGAAATACTACCTGTAGATCTTGCCAAAAACGCGGAAAGCCTGGGTGCAGTAGTGATAAAGGCTACGGACGCAGCTTCACTGCAAGCCGCGTTGGCATCTGCAAAGCAACAGCAACGCACAACCGTAATTTATATAGAAACGCATTTGCACCGTACCGTAAAAGGATACAATGCCTGGTGGGAAGTGCCCGTTGCGGAAGTATCGACTTCGCCTTCTGTACAAAAGGCCTATGAAACCTATAAAGAAAATAAAAAACAACAACGTATATTCTGATCATATGAATTTCGAAAACATACAGTTGGGCATAGCCCCTATTAACTGGACGAACGACGATATGCCCGAGCTGGGCGCTGAAAATACATTTGAGCAATGCATCAGTGAAATGGCCCTGGCGGGCTTTACCGGCTGCGAAGTAGGTAATAAATTTCCGCGTGATATTACCATCTTAAAAAAAGCGCTTAGCTTAAGAGGCTTGCAAATTTGTAACCAGTGGAACAGTTATGAGCTAACGACTAAGTCGCTGGAGGAGAACAAAAAAAGCTTTACGCAATTACTTGATTTCTTAGAAACGATGGGCGCCAAAGTAATTGGTGGCGGGGAAACCGGCAATAGCTGCCAGGGGAAAAAAGAAGTGCCCGTGCTGGAAGGGAAGGGCATGCTGAACAGCAACGAAGAATGGAAGAACTTTACTTATGGTTTAAACGAATTGGGCAAAATAGCCCGCGACCGGGGCATTAAATTAGCCTTTCATCATCACATGGGCACCTGCATACAAACGCGTGAGGAAACGGAAAGGATGCTGAATGAAACCGATCCGGAAAATGTTTACCTGAATTACGACTGTGGTCATTTTTATTTTGCGGGGGAAGATCCTGTTGCCTGTCTTGAACAGTTTATATCCCGTACCGCACATATACATTTGAAAGATATCCGCCCGAATGTTTTACAGCAGGTAAAAGATAACCGGATGAGCTTTTTAGATGCCGTGAAAGACGGTGTATTTACCGTGCCCGGCGATGAGGAAGGCTGCATTGATTTTCCGGCATTGGCTGCTGTTATTAAAAAAAGCGATTACAAAGGCTGGATGGTAGTGGAAGCCGAGCAGGATCCGGCCAAAGCTAACCCGTTAGAGTATGCGCTGATAGCAAGACAGTATATAAGAAAGGTAACAGGATTGTAAAAGATATTTCAATACAAGCATTTTTTTAACCTCTGTACATATTAGCTATGTATTAGCTATGCGTGGCGTCCCTCGCCACGCATTTATTTATTATCGCTTCCGGCGATCGGTAAAATTGTATTACCGGGACACAGTCCCGGAAGAACATAACAGTTACGAAGTCTGAGACTTCGTACAGCGGGGAAAAAAGTTTTCAGGAAAAAAATAAATTACAAACAGCGGCAAGTGAAGAAAAAAGGATAAAGCTTATTATCTTTAAGCTATTGCATTTTACTTCTAATACTTCTTATATGAGCCAGCACAACTTTAACCGCCGCCAGTTTATCCGCGGGGCTTCCGCTGCCCTTGCCCTCGCTTCTCTTCGCGTTAATGGAATGAATTTGTATGCTCCACCCGCTACAAGGCGCGTGGCCCTGATCGGCACCGGGTGGTATGGCAAGAGCGACCTGTTCCGGCTGATACAGGTTGCGCCGGTAGAAGTGGTAGGATTGTGCGACCCGGATAAACATCAATTGGAGAAAGCTGCGGAGATGGTAAGCCAGCGGCAATCTAATCATAAAAAGCCGGCTACGTATGGCGATTACCGTAAGCTGCTGGCAGAACAAAAACCCGATATCGTACTGGTTGGCTCACCCGACCACTGGCACGCCCTGCAAGCCATAGACGCTATAAAAGCAGGCGCACACGTATATGTACAAAAGCCCATCAGCGTTGATGTGATGGAAGGCGAGGCAATGGTGGCCGCGGCACGAAAACACAACCGCGTGGTACAGGTAGGCACCCAGCGCAAAAGCACACCGCATCTTATTGACGCGAAGAAAAATATAGTAGATGCCGGCCTGCTGGGAAAAATATCGCACGTAGAAATGTGCTGCTATTATCACATGCGCAATAACGGCAACCCGCCCGTGCAGCCGGTACCTGATTTTTTTGACTACGAAATGTGGACAGGCCCCGCTCCTATGCGCCCTTACGATGGGTTACCGCATGTACGCTGGTGGCGCACTTTCATGGAATACGGTAACGGTATTATGGGCGATATGTGTATTCACATGTTCGACACCGTTAGGTGGATGCTGCAATTAGGCTGGCCTATCCGCATCAGTTCCACAGGCGGCATTTACGTTGACAAAACCGGTAAAAGCAATATAGCCGATACGCAGTCTGCCATTTTTGAATATAACGAGCTTAACTGCATATGGCAGCACCGGAGCTGGGGTACGCCTGCCGATCCGGAATATCCCTGGTCGTTTAAGCTGTACGGCGAAAAAGGAACCCTGTGCGCCAGCACCATGCAATATGATTTTATTCCACAGGGCAAAGGCGAAAAAATCCATAAGGATGTGGTATACGAAAAGGAAAAATATCCGGAAGATCTTACGGAACCCGATATTGAATTAAACGCGGCGCCGGCTACCCGTTTGCACATGCTGGATTTTCTGAAAGCTATTGACAACAAAACCAGGCCCGTAGCGGATATTGAAGAAGGCCACATCTCTACGGCAAGCTGTATTATTGCTAACCTTTCCATGAAGCTGGGACGTCCCTTAGTTTATGATCCTGTAAAAAAGCTGATCGTGGGCGATGCGGAAGCTACAAAATTGTTACAACGGCCTTACCGGCAGCCGTGGATACATCCCGCCATATGACCTCCGGCACAAATCCTATGGCAGCCGGGCTTGTATATTTTATGGGAGAAATGGCCAGGTAAAGCATCCGGGGGTTTCACATCGCAATGCGATGGCGTGGTAAGTATTAAAATTGCTTCGCCAGGTCTGTTTCCATTCTTTCCTTTTTAACTACATGATAGGTCGTTTCGTCTTCCGTATAGCTATACGCATCTACCGAAGTGGTAATGATCTTCATTGCATTATCAAAGCCTCTTATCGTACCGCCCTGGGGTAAAGTCATGGATGTTCTTTCTTCCCCGTTAATATCGGGTATTGCCATAAGCGTTCCTGCCGGGAAATAAATGGAATCCTTTCCTATAAGCTGAAAGGACTGCTGAGCGGCATAAGGCGTATCCATATAGCTCGTAAACGGGGCTTCCACGCTGTCCTCGTCATTATCATCGCCAATATAAAATGAAAAGTATGACTTTGTTATTACGTCAAAGCGCAGGTCACTGCCCACCATACTGTTGCCAGTGATGGTAACTGTACCATTATTGTTGTAGGTAACATAATCCGCGGTGATTTTATTTCTATACGTTATATCATCAATGATATAGGTAGTAACGGATTCCGTTGAAACCGTATTAGACATAAATATCCATTCGCCCGTAATAATAAATGGAGGAGCAACCTTATCATCTGTTCCCTTTTTGCATGAAAAGAAAAAAAGAAATAGCAGGAAAGCATAACGCATAAAAAAGCAGGAAGCACCAGATCGCATAGCGTACAGTTTTTTGTTCATTGCCCCGGAATACTGATTGTGTATACTTGTTCTTCCTCTCAGAGGGAATTCATGCGGTTGTTATCCTAACCAAAAAAGTTATAGTCAAAAACCAGGCCATGTCTTAAAAAAACAAAGCTGGTTAATACTATTCAACTGCAAAAATGAAGGGTTGTTCATTAAATGTACAACATTCCGGCTATCGGGCTATTGCTATATGCGTATATACCCGCACATTTTATCATAAGCTAATAAAAAATACTGCTGCCGGCACAATTTATCAGGAACAATTGCAAATATACAGCAGGGAGATCAGAAATGCGGAAATGGAACAGGAAGTATACGCCAATCTATTCTATGGCTATTGTATACAGCAGGAAATGCTGAAGCGGAAGGAAATCGCCTTGATAATATAAACGGAACCCATTGGCGGACATTTCTTTGCTGAGTTGTACAACAGTAGTTTTATGCAAAGGTTTAATACGGATCGCAGGATCTTCGCCACGATACTCTACCAGTAAAATCTTTCCATCTTTTTTTAATGCTTTCTTTATGGATTGCAGCATTTCATACGGATATTCCAGTTCGTGGTATACATCCACCATAATAGCCAAATCAACAGAATGATCGGGCAGGTTAGGCGACATGTGGCTACCTTTTATGATGGTTACATTACGGTTATGCAAGGCCGCTTTTCGCTTTTCAAGCGCAGCGATCATTTCGTCCTGGATCTCTACTGCGTATACTTTACCCTGCGGCAGCTTTTCACTTAGCTTAAAACTGTAATACCCCGTACCGGCGCCTATGTCGGCAACAATATCTGATGAAGACAGCTTCATTTTTTCAATAGCAAGCGCCGTATTTTCTTCCTGTTGCCGCTCATCCCTATCAAGCCAGGCAGCGCCCGCGGCGCCCATTACCTGTGCTATTTCCCTGCCGAAGTAATATTTTCCTGTACCATCCGCAGAAGTATCGCCATAAGTGTATATGGTATCACTTACTAATTTTTGTGCTGTGCGTTTTTGCTGCGCCCGGCAGCCTTCTATACAAAAGAAACCATAACCGGCTAATAACAACCAAACAAATTTCATACAACGGGAATTGAAGGATAAAGTTCCGCATTGTAAAGAAAAGAGAAAGTTTTTTTAATCACTCTTAGTGTGATGTACATCACAACTGCCGCCAAAACAGGTCCCCGAAGCGCACCCAAACCTAAAAACAGCCATTGACGTGAAATAGTTGCCCAATGCTATACCAAGCCATTGCCTGCTAATGGCAGCCTGTATAATTATAATCACCCCCGTAATAAGATAAATCCAGCGCATCCGGTTCCAGCCTGTTAATACGCGTTGTTTCATTTTCATCTGATCTTATTTTGTAAAGTCATCCATCCCCCGCCATTATACACTTTAGTAAAACCATTGGCAGCTAACATATTTTTGGCCGATGCGCTTCGCATGCCGGAAGCGCAGCAGGTAATAATGATGCTATCCTTTTTTATTTTACTTAAATGATTGCCCAACTCGCTTAAGGGAATATTAACCGAGTGTTTTATATGTCCTCCAAGGAATTCACCTTTGCTTCTTACATCAATAATTTCCGCTCCGGCGGCTACCAATGCCGCCCAGTCAACTGCGGGACCAAAGCCTAACATGCTTTTAATTGCCGATATCATTGTGATTTATTTTAAATGAATGGAGATTGTTAAATATCTCTACCTTATTGAACCATACTTCCCAGGTAACGGGCATCGCCTTCTTTAACATGGCGCTAACCCCGCATATATCTTCCTGCGAGCGGTTTATGACACGCAATACATCAGACTCAATCGCACTGTCGCCTTCCGCTTCATACACAACATGGATATTGTTGTACTGCATAGGCGCCGATTTGGTGAGCTCGCCGCTTACCGTTACATTAAAGTTGCCGAGCGTTTTTCCTTCCTTTCTTAACAATGCCACCACATCCATGCCCGTACAGCCTGAAAGCGCAGTGAGCACTAAGGGTTTGGGAATAGTGCCGAGGTCTTCACCGCCCGCACGTTCAGGAGCATCCATAACAATTACGTGGTCATTAACAAGGGAATTGAACTGCATTTTTCCCATCCATTGGGTATTTACCTCGTGTTTCATTGTGTCAGATTTGTTACAATGCAAAAATGGCACAATGGAATGGGATGGTTGGTTACATTTGTTACAATGCGTTGAGCAGCTTTACCTGGTTACGGTAAAGCAGCACCTTTTTATCATTCTCTAATTTTTTAAGCAGCCGGGAGATCACTACGCGGGAAGTGGCCAGCTCGGTGGCTATCTGCTCGTGCGAAAGCTTAATAAGCGTGGAGCCCGTGGCGCCTGATTTTTCTTTGAGATAGTTCACAAGGCGTTCATCTAATTTCTGGAAAGCAATCTGGTCAATAGTTTTGAGCATATCATTAAAACGGCTGCGAATGGTTTTCATTACAAAGCTTTTCCAGGTGGGGTACTTTGTCAGCCATTCATCCATTATTTGTACAGGTACCACCAGCATGTCCGTATCATCTTCTGCCACTGCTTTTATTTCGCTGGGGAAATGCTCCATGCAGCAGGTAAAGGTCATGGCACAACTTTCACCGGGATTTATATAATACAGCAAAATTTCCCTGCCTTCATTATCCGTACGCGAAATCCGTAAGGAGCCCGATAAGATGATTGGCATTACTCTTACGATCTGGCCAACATCTAAAATAGCCTCCCCGGCTTGAATGGTTTTCATTTCCGTTTTGCTTTCCATTTCTTTAAGCAAAGCAGGTTCAAAAATATCTTTAAAATGTGCAGGCAACATCATTTTTCAAATGTAACGGTATTCACAAAACATTAAAAATTGTTTACAGCAGGGGCATATTTACCTCGGGTAAGATAAAAAATGGCTAATTTTCAGGCCGATCCTCTTTTTACAGGTGAAAATGATACTGATGAGAAAAAAGGCATAAATGCGGAATTGCACATGAGCCATACCATACCACCATTAAGAACGGTTAACGTTACCCGTTATGTTACCCCCCTAAGGGAAGGCGGGTCGTTACCTGCTATTGCCGAAGCGGATGACGGTTTTTTATATGTATTGAAGTTTCGCGGGGCAGGACAAGGCATTAAAGCGCTTATAGCAGAACTGCTGGGCGGTGAAATTGCCCGCGCGCTGGGATTAAAAGTACCCGAAATTGTTTTTGCATATGTGGATGAAGCTTTTGGCCGCACAGAGCCCGATGAAGAGATCCAGGATCTGCTGAAATTCAGCGAAGGGCTTAACCTTGGGCTTCATTACCTTTCGGGAGCGATTGCTTTTGATCCGGCCGTTACCATAATTGACGCAAAGCTGGCTTCGCAAATTGTTTGGTTAGACAGCCTGATCACGAATGTAGACCGCACTTCCCGCAATACCAATATGCTGATGTGGAATAAAACATTATGGCTTATTGACCACGGCGCTTCATTTTACTTCCATCACTCATGGGATAATTGGGAAGAACACGCAACCCGGCCGTTTACACAGGTTAAAGATCATGTATTGCTGCCTTGGGCAGGCGAGCTGGAATCCGTAAATGAAGCTTTCCGCTCTCTGCTAACTCCTGAGCGTATCCGCTATATCGTTTCTATGATACCGGATAACTGGCTGACAGCAGCAGCTCCACCCGGAACCGCTGATGAAAAAAGAAAAGTATACATTCAATTTTTAACAACACGTATTGCCCATTCAGCAATTTTTGTAAAAGAAGCGCAGCATGCAAGAGAAGCATTTATTTGAATACGCCGTTATTCGCATTGTGCCCAGGGTGGAACGTGAAGAATTCCTGAATGTTGGGGTTATTATGTATGCTTCCAAACCAAAGTTCTTACAGGTTATGTTTGAATTGAACGAGGAGCGGCTGCGTACATTTGCTGACATGCCTGATATAAACGATATAAGGGCGCATCTTCATTCTTTTGAAAGAATTTGTATAGGCGCACCCGACGGCGGCCCTATTGCCCGGTTAGACATGGCTTCCCGCTTTCGCTGGCTTACGGCAACCAGGAGCACGATTGTGCAAACTTCTAAAGTGCACCCGGGCTTTTGCACAGATCCCAAAGAAACGCTGGAAAAACTATTTAAGCAATTGGTGCTGTAATTTCCTTTACTTCTTACCTCTCACATGTGCAGTCAGCTTTCAGCCGTCAGCTATGAGGTGATTACTATAACGACAGGCAGAGTACTCGATTTGAAATTTTATTTTTGATTTTTTTTTTGGTTCTTGTCTTTTGTGATTTGGTTCTTTACCACTTACCACTCTACTACCACCCCATTGTCCTGCAGCTTTTTTACACTCTCCTCTCCAAACTGCGTTTGCCAGAGGTTGATCTTTTGCAAAGCCGCCATTTGCTGGAACACGGCTACACTTCTATTGGTAATATCGTTTTGCCCTAAATTTAATGAAACCAGTTGCTGCAATGCTTTCAGTGGCTCCACAGCCTCATCCGTTAGCGTATTTTTTTGTAATTCCAATTTATTGAGATTGGGAAGAGCGGCTATCATTTTTATTTCCTCACCGGTAAGCGCACAATTGCTTACATCAAGAAGATAGACCTGTTCTTTTACGGATAAGAGCAACTGTAACGCCGCTTTTTTCTGCTCCGGGCTGCTTTGCCGCATCATTACAAAAGAAATGTCGAGCAGGTTGCTTTGTGCTGTTAACGTGCGAACGACTAATTTCATTTCTTTTAGATGCTTCACCACATTGGGATCGGCGGGAGCAACTTCGGGTAAAACAATTTCCTTATCATTTTCTTCATCAAAGCCAAGATAAAAGGCCAACAAATATTTTGTCTTTTCGTCTAATTTGCTTTCGGCAATGTTGTTCGTAAAATCCGCCCCGGACGCTACCCACCATTTCAACAATCCTGCTTCCACAGTAGTAAGCGGCGGCTGGTTACCGGCAGGCATAAATTTAGTGTTACCCGGATCTAAGCTAACCCTGTATACCAGCTCACTTTTGTCAATATCGCCCGGAACAAGCGTATTGCCGCTTTTGCCTCCTTTCATTATTGCTTCCGGCGAATTAAGCACCAGGTCGCCCTGCTGTTTTCCGGGGTTATGACAACTCACACATTTAGCGCTAAGGATGGGCTGAATGATATGGGCAAAAACCTTTACGGAGTCTAACTGAGCGGGAAGCTGCTGCGGTTGCGCACGGGGTGTTCCGGGAAAAACAGACCGGAGAAAAGCAGGCATATGCGCTGTCAGGTACCCTTCACCATGCGTCATGGTTCCGCCAAAATGCCCACCCACCATGATCAATAATACACACAAACACAGCAGCCATGCGCTAAGCCTGGCTTTCAAAAAAAGAATGTCCGCTTTTTTATTTCTCCTGATCCACCATGCACAAAAGCCAATGACTGCAGTGGCAATGCCTGTCCATTTATGCCAGAATAAGGTATTGGCGTTATAACCACCGCCGGCAGAAAGAAAATAACCGGATACCGCCGCCAGCGCGGCGCCCAGCGACCCGGTCAAAAGCGCTATGCTGATGGCAGATTGCAGCGTTTTGCTTTTTTTATACAGGGCAATGCCACTCAGCAGCGCAGCAAATAACAGAATACCAATAGGAATATGAACGATCAGGGGATGGAAGCTTCCAAAAAACAATGACCAGTCTGTATGCATCTCTCAAATAATATTTACTATACCCGCTCTAATTTAACAGGATATGTTTTTTCTGCATTCCACTGGCAGATATATATATTCTTATCTGCATCCACGCAAACATCATGTCCGTGATAAAAAATATTGCCGTCTGCAAACAGGGGTTGTAACACACCGTTCTTATATTCGGGCGGTGTTCCGCCGGGATTGGAAACTACTTTGTTGTTTTTATCTAATATGGTAACAAAGCCCGATCTGCCGCCGTCCATTTTGCCGGTATCCCTGAAATTAGACCAGCATACACCGGCATAAATATTTTCGCCATCTAACACCGGGCGGCATACATAGGCGCCGGGCAATTTAACCGTTTCAAGATAGCGGCCATCCAGCGTAAAAAACTTAAAAGCATTGTCGTTACGCGAAGTACAGATCAGTTTTGGTGATGCCGGATTGCGTAAATCAACCGCCACGCCATGGGCGTTGTTCAGGTTATGTTCTGCACTGCTGTTATGATGCCCCCCGAAATGGCGGATATACCTTCCGCTGTGATCATACTGGATAATATAATCCGATCCGTATCCATCTGCTACATAAAAATCGCCGTTGGGTGCAACCGCCACTTCCGTGGGTTTAAATGGTTCATCCTGTTTATATACGCCAATGGTAGAGGGGTGCCCTAATGCAAACAGCAATTTGCCATCTATGGTGGTTTTAAATACGCTGCCCGACTGCGACTGCCATTTATTATCCTTTCCCAAAAAATACCCGCAATCGGTAATAAAAAGAAAGTCTTCCTCTCCTTCGGCAGATAAAGTAAGCCCATGCCCTCCGGGATAGCGCGTTCCCCAGGTATCAAGCAGCTTGCCCGATCGGTCGTAAATGATAATATTGTTCTTTACCTCATCAGTGATCATCACCAGGCGCCCTTTGGAATCATTTACCATTTCGTGGCAATCCAGCACCGGTGTTTTTGCAGGATCAAGGTTACCCCAGGTTTTATTTACACGGTACCTGAAATTTCCGTGACCGATAATACCATCATTTGCAGGGCTGGCTTTGCCTGTAATACTAAACCCGGCAATAGCGCCCCCGCCAACAAGCGCAGCTTTTTTAATAAATTGTCTCCGGGGATAGTCGTTACGCGCTGTCATATTTGATAGAATTAGTGGTTTAAGTTGTGAAAATATCTTATGAGCAAAAAAGAAACAAATAAATACAGCTCATACTAACAGGCTTATGCAATAATTCCTTTTACGATTCTGCCTTCCACATCCGTAAGCCTGTATCTTCTCCCTTCCGCTTCGTAGGTAAGCTTTTCATGGTCTACCCCCATTAAATACAGCAAGGTAGCCTGAAAATCGTGCACATGCACCGGGTTCTTTACAATGTTATACCCGAAGTCGTCTGTTTCGCCATAGGTTAAGCCCGGCTGCACGCCACCGCCTGCCATCCACATGGTAAAGCAGCGCGGGTGATGATCACGCCCGTAATCATCTTTGGTAAGCTTTCCCTGCGAGTAATTCGTTCGTCCAAATTCGCCGCCCCATACCACTAAGGTATCATCCAGCAAACCCCTTTGCTTCAGATCTTTTACCAACGCTGCCGATGCCTGGTCGGTAGCCTTACACTGCTGGGTAAGCGCAGAAGGGAGGTTGCCGTGGTTATCCCAGCCCTGGTGATAGAGCTGAACAAATTTTACATTCTTTTCTAATAATCTTCTTGCCAGTAAACAATTGGCAGCGTAGGTGCCCGGAATACGCGCATCGGAACCGTACAGGTCAAACACCCAATCGGGCTCATCACGCATATCGGTTATTTCGGGTATGGAAGCCTGCATACGGAAAGCCATTTCATACTGGGCTACCCGGTTGCCTATACCGGGATCACCAAAGCTTTCCAGCTGCGATTGATTTAAAGCGTTCAGCGCATCCAGCATTTCACGGCGGTCTGCCGCCTCATATCCTTTGGGGTTGTTGAGATATAATACAGGATCTGCCCCGGAACGGAACTGCACGCCCTGGTACTTGGAAGGAAGAAAACCATTGCCCCAAAGCCGGGCATACAAAGGCTGATCCTTAGGCGCGTTGTTTGACACGAGCACGATAAAGGCCGGAAGGTTATCATTATCCGATCCCAGGCCATAATGCACCCATGATCCCATACTGGGGCGGCCCGCCAACTGGTTGCCGGTTTGCATAAAGGTTAAAGCCGGGTCGTGATTGATCTGCTCCGTATACATGGATTTAATAAAGCACAGGTCATCTGCTACGGCTCCTGTAAAAGGCATCAGTTCGCTTACCCACGCGCCGCTTTGCCCGCGTTGCGCGAACTGAAAAGAAGAACCCACTAAGGGCAGGGCAGACTGCTGCGCGCTCATACCCGTAAGCCGTTGTCCTTTCCTCACGGAATCAGGCAGATCCTGTCCATGCATTTTCTCAAGCAGGGGCTTATAATCGAAGGTCTCAAATTGCGAGGGGCCACCGCTCTGAAAGAGATATACCACTCTTTTGGTTCTTGCCGGTATATCGGGCATGCCGGTTATACCGTGAGGCCCGGCAATGGTATTCGTTTTATGCGATAAAACGTCCTGCCCCGCTAAAAGCGAACCCAGCGCCACCGATCCCAGTCCAAGGGAAGCCTTTAACAGAAATGACCTCCTGTTAAGATTGCTGGCAATAAGTTGTTCTATTTCCCTGTTCATTATATTTTCGTTTACTGCAAACCGTTATCTTTTGGTTATGAACGCGTCGGAGTTCATAATGGTACTGGCTACTACCGTTGTGGCAGCCAGTGCCTGCAGGTCTTTTCCCTGCTTAATTGTATAGTCGCCCGCCGTTAGCCACCCGCTCATTTTAGCAGGCTGCTTTTTAAATTTTTCATATTGTACGGCATATAAGTTTTCCAGAATATCCTTTTCTTTTGCCGAAGGCATTCGCGCAGTTAAGGCACGGTAACAGTACAGTATCCTGTCTGTAGCAGCGTTACCATTTGCCAGCGCCTTTTCGGCCAATACTTTCGCCGCTTCAACAAACTGCGGATCGTTCAGTAATACCAATGCCTGCAGCGGGGTGCTGGTTTTCTGTCTTTGCACGGTACAACTGCTCCGCATTGGCGCATCAAAAGTGCTCATAGACGGAGGAGGATTGGTACGCCGCCAAAAAGTATACAAACTTCTCCTGTACAATGCGGATCCCGTATCCTGGTGATATACTTCACTGTTTACCGCCCATACACCCTCTGGCTGGTAGGGCTTTACACTGGCGCCGCCAATAGCAGGAGAAAGTAAGCCGCTTGTTGTTAAAGCCGCATCACGCACCATCTCTGCTGTTAACCGGAACGAGGGTCCACGGGCCAATAATATATTTTCCGGGTCTTTCTTTAATAATTCAGGCGAAGTATAGGAAGATTGCCGGTAAGCAGCCGACAAAACAATTAATTTTTGCATCGCCCTTACATCCCAGCCCGATTCGCGAAAACGAATGGCGAGCCAGTCTAATAATTCAGGATGGGATGGCATACCGCCCTGGTTACCGAAATTGTCGGCATTTTTCTGAAGTCCCGTACCAAAATAAGTTTGCCAGTACCGGTTTACCACCACCCTCGCCGTTAAAGGATTTCCAGGATCCATAAGCCATTTCGCCAGCCCGAGCCTGTTCTTTGGAAGATCCTTTCCAAAAGGCAATATGGCCGCGGGCACATCGGGTTGTACTTCTTCCCCATAATTATCATACACCCCTCTTTCTAATATATACGCTTTTCTTTTTTGCTTCATTTCTTCCATCACCATTATTTCAGGTATGTTTTCCATGGCCGCATTTCTTTCTAACCGTGCCTGCTGCAGTTCAGCGGCTTTCCGTTGCCATCCGGGAGAAACATTGGAAAAATAATATTGTGACAGGTCATCGTCAGTAATAGTTTGGGGAGCGGGGTTGCCTGCCTGCAGTTGAACCAATATATTTACTTCAGCGGGGGTAAGCACACGGTCATAAATCACTAATTCATCTACCAGCCCGTTTTTAAAACCGGTTCCCCGCCAGTCGGCCCCCACCTGCAACCCCGGCTGTTCTCCATTGGTAAACATAATATCCTTATACAGGTTATCCTTCTCCGTTATCATGGCCACCTCACTCCCATCCATAAATAATTTTAGCCCTTTTGCTTTGCCCGAACCGTCGTAGGTAAGCGTGAGCTGTATCCATTTGTCTTTTGGCAAAGGCGCTTCACTTACCTTCAGTATATTGTTGTATGGCCAGGTATGCGCCATTAAAATTTCCGCCTTATCATTCTTTATATTTAAAAAATAGCCCCGGAAATTATAGGTGATATCGCCGCTGCCTTTATGAAAAATAACGCCCCTGTTTAAATCCATTGGAATATTCACCCATACGCCTATGGAAAAAGGCTGAAAGCGGTTAAAAATACCTACTTCACCCAGTTTCAGCACATCATCACCATTTGATTTAAAAGCATTGCCAACCCTGCCGGGAACAAGTACCGGCTCGGCTGTTATGCCTTTATCTTTCGCATTTACCTCGTTAATAAAAGCGCCGTTGGTAAGTTTGTCAAATGTAAAGTGCGCCTGTAATCCTTTCTTTGCATGAAAGGGAATAGCATTTCCCGCCTGTGATTTCCATTGTTCAAAATCCGCTTTTTCATTTTGGGTGATGACATCCAATGCTGCTGCTATAGCGTTTTCTTTTTTAGTCAGATAGGCGATGATGGAATCCTGTTTCGTATCGGTTAACAACATGGTAGGAACCGGCATGGCATTGTCCCATGATATTTGTCCTGCTTCATCTATATTATTAAAGAAGCTGTAGAGGCTGAAGAATTCTTTCTGGGATATGGGATCAAATTTATGATCATGGCAGCGCGCGCAGCTTATGGTTAATCCCATCAAAGCCGTTCCCACTGTGCTGGTACGGTCTACCACATATTCGCTCCTGAACTCTTCATCCACAATACCTCCTTCCATGTTTTGAGCATGGTTCCGGTTAAATGCAGTAGCGATCTTTTGTTCGCGGGTAGCATTGGGCAGCAAATCGCCTGCCAGTTGCCAGGTAACAAAGCGGTCGAAGGGCATATTCTCGTTAAACGCTTTGATCACCCAGTCGCGCCATGGCCACATCGGCCGGTAGCGGTCTACCGTATAGCCGTGTGTATCGGCATAACGTGAAACATCGAGCCAGTCCACCGCCATTTTTTCCCCGTAATGAGGCGATTGCAATAAACGCTCCACCACTTTTTCATAGGCATCGGCCGAATGATCGGCCATAAAAGCATCCGTTTCCTGCAGGGTGGGTGGCAGGCCAGTAAGGTCTAATGTTACTCTTCGCAGCAATGTTTCTTTATCAGCCTCCGGTGAAGGCTGTAGTCCGGTGCTTTCCAGCTTTTGCAATACAAAAGCATCTATCTCATTTTTAACCCACTGCTTATTTTTTACTTCCGGGATACCGGATTTCACCGGTGCAATAAAAGCCCAGTGGGGCTTGTATTCCGCTCCCTGCTCAATCCATTTGATCAATACGGCTTTTTCATAGTCGGTTAACACCCTGTTGGATCCTTTTTTGGGCATCATCATTTCCTCATCGGGGGTAGTGATCCGGAAATACAATTCGCTTTTGGCCAACTTGCCGGGCACAATAGCATGTTTGCCGCTTGTTAATACCGCCAAAGCGCCTTCCCTTGTAGAAAGATTCAAGCCTGCTTTTTGGCCTTCATTCTTATCAGGACCATGACATAAAAAGCATTTATCGGAAAGAATAGGCTTCACGTGCAGGTTATAATCAATATGATCAGGCAGTGATTTGTCGAACTGAGCTATGGAAGCCGGTTTGTCAACAGCACCTGTGTTGATAAAGAAGAAAGCGCCAATAGCGAGTAAAGCAATCAGCACTACCATTTTCCCGGGGATTTTTCTTTTCATATAAACAAGCAAAAACTTCTGCTACAAAATATAATTTTCAGGTATGAAACCAGGCGGGTATAAAGATAATCATTAAAAAGGGTTTACCGGCAGCCAGGATCGTATTTTGAGAAACCTGTTTGGCAGGCATGCATTTTTATTTTACATTCACGATATGATGTTGTTCAAATAATCGTCTTGAACCACAGCGGCAGCGTGGCACAGAGGAACAGGGTTTTTAACTGCTTTGTGATAATTGAAAAACCTCCGTGTGACTCCGTGCATTGCGGTGTCCCTGTGTCTCCGTGGTATATCACACCTAACTCATAATATTGTCAATATGAAATCAGCCTTCATCTCTTTTGTTATAATAGTTTGCAGCTATGGCTCGTCATTCGCCCAGGGACCTCCAACCAATTATGATGAATCAGCTATCCCTTCCTATACACTGCCCGACCCATTGCTTTCCCCCAATGGGAAAGCAGTAACTACTGTTAAGGAATGGGAGCGTAAGCAAAGACCCTATATTTTAAAGCTATTTACAGAAAATGTATATGGAAAAATACCGGGCAAGCCTGCGGGCATGCATTTTAAGATCACCGAAACGGATACTGCTGTATTAAACGGGAGAGCGGTGAGGAAGCAGGTTACTATTTATTTTGGAGAAGGAGATGCCGCCCCGTCAATGGATCTGCTCCTGTATTTGCCTAAAGCAAATAAACCGGTGGCCGTATTTGCAGGATTGAATTTCAACGGCAACCATACCATTGCTGCAGATAAGGCGATTAAGCCGGCGAAATATATTAAAAGGAAAGACGGGCAGCTATCCGATAGTGAAGCTATTGAAGCTTCGAGAGGCTCAACAGCCTCCCGCTGGCCGTTGGAAGAAATTATCAGCAGAGGATACGGTGTTGCCACTGCTCACTATTACGACCTTGAGCCAGACGATAAGGATGGCTGGAAACAGGGCATTCGTACTACCATGAAAGATGCTTTACATATAGCAACAGGTGCATGGAGCGCCATTGGCGCCTGGTCGTGGGGACTAAGCAGGATACAGGATTACCTTGAATCGGACGCGGCCGTGGATGCCGGAAGAACCATACTGATCGGCCACTCACGGTTAGGCAAAACCGCACTATGGGCCGGAGCAAACGACCAGCGTTTTTCCATTGTCATCTCCAATAACTCGGGTGAGGGCGGTGCGGCACTTTCCCGCAGGATATTCGGGGAAACCATCCGCAACCTCAACACCAGCTTCCCGCACTGGTTCATTGCACGGTACAAAAGTTATAACGACCATCCCGAAATGCTACCCGTTGACCAGCATATGCTACTATCGCTTATTGCTCCCCGGCCTTTATACGTTGCCAGTGCCGAAGAAGACCAATGGGCCGATCCGAAAGGAGAGTTTCTTTCAGCAAAAAACGCGGAACCGGTTTATGCGCTTTACAAGCTGCAGGGACTAACGGTTAATGAAATGCCCGCCGTAAACACTCCCGTGGGAGAAACAATAAGATACCATATCAGAACCGGTAAGCATGATGTTACTTTATACGACTGGCAGCAATACATAGAGTTTGCGGAATCAAAAAAAGTAGTAAGTGATAAGTAGTAAGTGGTAAGTGGGTGGCGATCTAAAACAAAAATTAATCCTGTATATTTTCAACAGGCAACTAAATAATTTATTTCTTTTAAACCTGTTTTCTCCATTGATTTTCCTTCTAAAAAAATACAGTAATCATTCATGAAATGAGCCATGATAATGCTTGTCACCAACCGTGATGTTTATTGGCGAATTCCATTTGGCAAAAAAATTTAAAAAAAACAAATGAAACAAAAATACGGGCGCCGCAATTTCATTCATACTACTATTGCCGGTGGTATAGGATTAGGCTTATCCAACAGCTTCTCCGCTTTATATGCACAGGGCAAAGCGCCGCAAAAAAGGATTGGTATTATAGGGTTAGATACTTCTCACAGCATCGCTTTTACCAAAGCGCTTAACGCCGCCGGCGCTGCACCCGAACTAAAAGGATACAAGGTAGTGGCGGCCTATCCAAAAGGGAGCAACGATATAGTATCTTCCGCAGAAAGGATCCCGGGATATACAGAAGAAGTGAAAAAGCTGGGGGTGGAGATCGTAAGTTCTATAAAATCACTACTGGCAAAAACAGATTTTATATTGCTTGAAACCAATGACGGCCGGCTCCATCTTCAACAGGCATTAGAAGTGATCAAAGCCGGCAAACCTGTGTTCATTGATAAACCCATCGCAGCTTCTTTAAAAGACGCGATGGCTATTTTTAAAGCAGCGGAACAATACAAAGTATCGGTTTTTTCCTCTTCTTCTTTGCGCTTCATGCAAAGCGCGCAGGAAGTGGCCAAAGGCAAGGTGGGGAAAGTGCTGGGCGCTGATTGCTATAGCCCGTCGCATTTGGAAAAAACACATCCCGACCTCTTCTGGTATGGCATTCACGGTGTGGAAACGCTATATACGGTAATGGGTACGGGTTGTAAACAGGTGGTACGATTGCATACCAATGATACCGATGTGGTAGCCGGCGCCTGGGAAGATGGCCGCATCGGTACATTCCGCGGCACCCGTTCGGGCAAAAGCGGCTATGGCGGAACAGTGTTCGGTGAAAACGCCACAACCGTACTAGGACCCTTCGATGGCTACGATGCTTTGCTGGTGGAGATCATCCATTTTTTTGAAACGGGTATACCACCGGTAAGCAGCAAAGAAACAGTGGAGATCTGCGCCTTTATGGAAGCTGCCGATGAAAGTAAAAACAAAGGAGGCGTTCCTGTAAGTTTGGAGGAGATGATGAAAAGAGCGGGGGGATGATGCAGTTTGTGGTTTGGAGGTTTGCAGTTTGGAGTTTGGAATATCGCTTCGGATTTTAAATTATTACAAAGCAACGTTCTTCTAAAGTAAAAATATGATCATGAAAAATTCAAGAAGAAACTTTATTAAAAAAACGGTAGCGGGAACAACCGCTTTTTCATTAGGCGGTATATTACCCGGCTTCAGCGCAAAAAGTTATGCGAACATTATGGGCGCCAATGAACGCATACGCGTAGGCGTTATGGGCGTTAACAGCCGCGGCCTGGCCGTGAGCAGCAATTTTGCCGTGCAAACCGGATGCGAAGTGGCATATGTTTCTGATGTAGACAGCCGCGCAGCGGATAAATGCATGGCGGCCATTGAAAAGCTGCAGCAGAAACGTCCAAAGCCTGCCCCGGATTTCAGAAAGGCTTTGGAAGATAAAAACATGGACGCCCTGATCGTTACGGCGCCCGATCACTGGCATGCACCCGCCGCCCTGCTGGCCTGCAGGGCCGGGAAACATGTGTATCTTGAAAAGCCCTGCAGCCATAACCCGCGCGAAGGAGAATTATTGGTGGCTGCTCAAAAAAAATACAACAGGGTACTGCAAATGGGCAACCAGCGCCGCTCCTGGCCCAAAGTAATGGAAGCCATCGCTGAACTCCACAGTGGGGTCATCGGCCGTCCTTATTTTGCTAAAACCTGGTATTCCAATAACCGCGCTGCAATTGGTAAGGGAAAAATAGTACCCGTGCCCTCCTGGCTCAATTATGAGCTATGGCAGGGACCGGCGCCGCGGCAGCCCTATAAGGACAATCTTATACACTACAACTGGCACTGGTTCTGGAACTGGGGTACCGGCGAAGCGCTCAATAACGGCACGCATATGGTTGACCTGGCCAGGTGGGGACTTCAGGTAGATTTCCCCGTAAAAGTAAGCTCGGCAGGTGGGCGTTACCGTTATAACGACGACTGGGAAACACCCGACACCCAGGTCATCAACCTGGAATTTGAAAATAACAGCATGATCTCGTGGGAAGGCCGCAGTTGCAACGGTCAGCCGGTAGAAGGCAGTTCCGTTGGCGTGTTATTTTACGGCGAAACGGGCTCCCTGCTGATTGAAGGAGGCAATGCTTATACCATCTTTGATCTGAAGGGTAAGATCATAAAAGAAGTGAAGCATGAAGACCTGATTGATCCGCGTAACCTGTCGAGCCCTGCACAGGAGCTGGATGCGCTTCATATCCGTAATTTTTTTGACGCTATCCGCAATGGCGCTCCCCTGCGCTCGGATATCACTGGCGGGCATCAAAGCACATTGCTTGTACAGTTGGGCAATATCGCCCAACGCACAGAACGTACGCTGCAAACCGATCCAAAGAACGGGCACATTCTAAACGACAATGAAGCGATGCAGCTCTGGAGCAGGGAATATGAGCCGGGCTGGGAACCTGAAGTATAGCTAACACAAGAACTTTCAGGTATTTTCACATCCGATGACAGCAATTTCAGTTTTGGCGTAGATTAGCGCCCTGAAGAAATAGTGCAATTTCAAAAATTAATACGACCAGGAAATATGTATTCGAGGCGCGTATTTATTAAACAGCATTCATTAGCCGGACTTGGCTTGGTAATTGGATCATCTGCATTTTCGGAGCAGCCGGAATATGCGGATGATATACAATTTATCAGTCCGGTTGAGGGCGATACACTACACAAACATGATGGTGTAATGACGGATGCATTCCTGACAACACAGGTGAGGATTACTGCTCACGATAATAGTTTGATTACGATAAATAATATACCTGCTAAAAAAAGCAAAGGCATTTTTACTGCTGAGATAAATCTGGAACATTATAAAAATAGTATCGAAGTAGTAAATAAGAAAACCGGCGTCAAAAAAAACATTACCGTTTATTGGTTTAAAAACCTGGCAGATAAATACAGGCTTTCTATTGATGATGCCATCTGGTTTTTGAAAGACATTCATACCAACACGGCTGCATATAACTCGATATTTGAGAATCCTTTCCTTGAATTTTTGAAACAGGTGCATGATACCCATGGCACCAAAGTGCATATCAATATTTTTTATGAGACGGACGGTTTTAATCTTTCTCAAATGACGGATAAATTCAAAAATGAGTGGAGAGAAAACGCGGGCTGGCTGCAGATGAGTTTTCATGCCAATGCAGAATTCCCGGACGATCCCTATAAATATGCGGGTTATGCACAGGTAAAAAAAGAATGCAGTGCGGTAATAGAACAAATCAGGCGTTTTGCCGGTGATGAACTGGCATCATCCATTACCACGCTGCACTGGGGTGAAGTGCCGGTGGAAGTATCAAGGGCTTTACGGGACTGCGGTTATACCGGGCAATTATGCGATTTTAATGTGGATGATCATCTTTCTCCCTGTTCCTATTACCTGGATGTGGAGCAAAGAAGACACATGAAAAAAAGATTTGTATGGAGAGATAATAAGGAAGACATCACTTTTATCAAAAGCAGTATTATCATCGACACTAAAAAATTGCCGGAGGTTATTCCTTATTTGGATCAATACGAAAAAGAATCGCGTAAGCCGCCTTATGTGGATCTGCTGGTACATGAGCAATATTTTTATGATTACTATCATAACTATCAACCAGACTATCGCACGAAAGTATTAACTGCAGTGAAATGGGCTGTAGATAAGGGATATACGCCGGCATTTTTGAGTGAATGTATATATGAATAAGTGAAAAACGGGTAAAGTTGCTAACCCTAACCAGGAGATTTTTAAATTATTCAGCCGCAGGGTTGACAACTTTATAAAGAAATTTTTAACTCATGTGTAATGCAGAACAATTGAGAAAAGGAAAACACAATAGCTGCGCTGTATATGCGGGTCTTTTCATACAGTCATTGTTTGTTATACTTCTGTTTGCCAATTGCAGTAAAAAAAAGCAGGTTATAACAGATGGACTGCGTGTGCCCGATGGCTATACTATTGAAAAAGTAGCCGGTGCAGATATGCTGTCTTACCCTATGTTTGCAAGCTTCGATAATAGTGGAAGATTGTTTGTTTTTGAATCGAGTGGGAAAACAACTTCTACAGAAGATATATTGGAAAACCCTACTTTTCTTATTCGTGTATTAGAAGATGAAAACGGAGATGGTATTTTCGATAAAAGCAACGTATTTGCAGATAAGATCCCCTATCCCATGGGAGGTGCTTTTTACCAGGGCAGCTTATATGTAGCCGCACCACCCAATTTGATGCGGCTTACAGATACAGATGGCGATGGTGTTGCTGATAAGCGCGATATTATATTAAGTGGCTGGATATTTCATCACAATGGCGCCACGTTAAGCGGACCCTTTATAGGGCCGGATGGCTGGTTTTATATGGCAGATGCAAGACGCGGATTTAATATCAAAACAAAAGAAGGGGATTCCTTAAAAGGGAAAGGGGCAAGAATATGGCGCTGCAGGCCGGATGGAACAGGATTGGAATCTATATCTGGCGGTGGATTTGACAATTCCGTGGAGATAGCGTTTATGCCATCCGGTGAGACATTGGGAACAATGACCTATTTTACCGATCCGCAGGGTGGATTCCGGGATGCGATTATGCATTGGGTAGAAGGCGGCGTTTACCCGAAACCCCAGGAGGTGATTGAAGAAGATCACCTGAAATTAACCGGAGACCTGATGCCGGTAATGACGAAGTTAGCAAGAGTATCACATGCCGGGTTAATGCGCTACAGGGGAAATGTATTTGGCGAAGCCTTTAAAGGAAATTTATTTACCGCGCAGTTTAATACCGGTCGCATCATGCGGCATATCGTCACGCCTGATGACGCTACATTCCGTACAACAGATGAACCCTTTGTACAATCGGATAGTGCAGACACCCATCTCACCGATGTGCTGGAAGATGCTGATGGAAGTTTATTGGTAGTGAACACCGGTGGATGGTTTATCGCAGGGTGTCCATTGTCGGTAGTAGCCAAAACAAATGTATTGGGTGGTATATACCGTATAAGAAAAACGGGTGCACCTGTTGTGCAGGATCCCTGGGGAAAAAAATTAGATTTTAAAAACGCATCGTCACAGGAACTGGTTACTTACATGATGGATGAAAGGCAGGCGGTGAGAGATCAGGCCATTGAACAAATGGTATTAAAAGGAGATACTGCGGCTGACATACTAAAAAAATCTTTCCCTCTTTTTAAAGATGAAGAAATGCGTGCGGCGGCGGTATTCGCACTTTCCCGTATGCAGTCATCGTCTGCACGTGAGGGCGTAAGAAATGCAATGAATGATGAAAGCGCAATGGTGCGTACCGCTGCAGTAAGATCATCGGGGCTGGCAAAAGATAAAGCGGCACTGGATAAATTAATGGAGCTGGTACAAAATGATCAGGCGCCTGTTCGCCGCCAGGCGGCTACAGCGATTGGTCAAATAGGAGATGAAAAAGCTGTTGCCGCGCTATTGCAGGCAGCCGTAAACCCCGATGATCGTTTTGTGGAACATGCGGTTATATATTCACTGATTACTATCGGGAAAGCACAACTGCTTATTGAGGCGTTGAATGACGCTTCCATCCACAAGCGCAGGGCTGCTTTAATAGCGCTCGATCAGATGGATGGCTCGCCATTGCAAAAAGAACAACTGGAGACGTTTCTGAACAGCAAGGATACCCTACTGCGTAACACAGGTATCTGGGTTGCATTACATCATACCAACTGGAGTGATATCGTAGTAAACTTTATCAGCAAACAATTCAGCGCCGCCGATTCGCCGGGAAATATACCGCCTGCATTGAGTGTATTGATGGAAGCCTTTTGCAGAAAAGAAGCGCTACAGCAATTCATGGGTGCTCAATTGGGCAACGCTGCCACGCCGGTGTTTAAAAAAATATTTTTAATGAGCGTGATAGCACGCAGTGATCTGGGCGATATGCCGCAAGCCTGGATAAAATCACTTGGAGATATATTGAAAGGAACCGATGATCAGCTTCGCCTGCAGGTGATGAGTCTTCTTGAATCAAAGCGTATGGAAGCCATGAATGGCGTGTTGAACCAGATTATCCGGGATCCAAAAACACCTGTTGCATTTCAGCTTAAGGCATTCGGCGCAAGATTAAGATCGGATAAAGAACTTTCGGATAAAGAATTTTCGACACTGCAAAAATATTTGGACTCATCGTATGAGGCCCCGGTAAGACAGGCGGCTGTTAGGTTACTGGCACAGGCTGAGCTGAATGACGCGCAATTGGTGATATTGGCAAAAGAACAGATTCCCAAAGCAGATGTTTTTTTGCTGCCCGGCCTTGTACAGGCTTTTAAGGGAAATAGAACGGAAGCAACAGGCAAATCACTTATTGCGGCGCTGAACAGCTCCACTGACCGTTTGGGGAACTTGTCTTTATTGGATTTGCAGGAACTCATCAAAAATTTTCCTTCAGTTGTACAGGTTTCGGCTGAGCCACTTATCAAAACATTAGAGGCACAACAGGCAACAAGGTTGTTGCAATTGCAACATTTAGAAGCCAATCTTAAAAGAGGTGATGTGAGCGAAGGGCGACTACTGTTTTTTGGGAAAGCTACCTGCTTCACCTGTCATGCAGTAACATCAGAAGGTGGAACCTTTGGACCTGATCTTACCAATATCGGCGAAATCAGGTCCAGGCATGATCTGCTGGAAGCCATAGTATATCCCAGCGTGAGTTTTGCCCGTGAACATGAAACCTCGCGTATAATAACCAAAACGGGAACATACACAGGCATCATTACGGAGCAGTTACCCGATGCCGTGATAATAACGACCGGACCCGGAACAAAAATGAGTATAACCCGTGCTGAAATCAGCTCTATTGAACCGCAAAATGTTTCTATGATGCCACCGGGTTTGGATAAAATATTGAATGAGCAGGAGTTGGCAAACCTGCTGGCGTACCTGGTATCCTTGCCGAGTGGATTAGGACAAATAAAAAGTCATTAGAATAGTAAAAATTATTCATAAAAAGCCATGAAGCATGATAATCAATAAATTATTTTTTCTTTCGGTTGTGGTTTTACTATCAGTGGTAGAGACACCCGAAAAAAACAAATCGGAATTAAGCAATACTGCAAATAAAGAAGCGGCAAAAACCATCAGGCTGTTTAACGGTAAAAACCTTGATGGCTGGTATACATTTATTAAAGATCGCGGACGTGGCAATGATCCGAAGGGTGTATTCACCGTAAAAGATGGGCTGATCCATATATCTGGTGAGGAGTGGGGCTGTATCACTACCAATAACGAGTATGAAAATTATACGCTCACAGCGGAATTTAAATGGGGCGGAAAAACATATGAGCCAAGAATCAATAATGCAAGAGATGGTGGCATACTTGTACATTCAACTGGCATTGATGGCGGTTATTCCGGTACCTGGATGTACGGCATAGAGTGCCAGATGATTGAGGGCGGAACAGGTGACCTGCTGGTTGTAGGAGATGGCAGCAACAATTTTGCCATTACCAGCCCGGTAGCTGCTGAAAAGCAAAAGAGCAGTTATTTGTTTAAAGAGAATGGTGCGCCTGTTACTATTCATGCCGGGAGGATCAACTGGTGGGGAAGGGATGATGATTGGGATGATGTAAAAAACTTCAGGGGAAAACAGGACGTGGAAAAACCTCTGGGCGAATGGAACAGGATGGAATGCATCGTTGATGGAAAAAATATCTCCATTGTTTTGAACGGCATACTGGTTAATCGTGCAGGCAATGTGCTTCCTTCCAAAGGCCGCATTCAGATACAATCTGAAGGAGCTGAAGTGCTATTTAGGCGCGTAGAGCTTAAGATGTTACAGCGATAAAGTCAACTCCTACCACCATAAAAGTGCAGCATGGGATGCCGCACTTTTATGTAATGATGAAAGGATGCCTATATCACCGGCGTATTCAGCGCTGCCAGCGATTGATTAATGTCTTCCTGCGATACTTCATAATCAACCAGCTTACCATTGAGGTATTGCTCATAAGCGCTCAGATCAAAATGACCATGACCGCATAAGTTAAACAAAATGGTTTTGGAAACGCCTTCTTCATCGGCCTGTTTCGCCTGCCGTATTACTTCAGCAATGGCATGGGTAGCTTCCGGCGCAGGAATAATGCCTTCGGTTCCGGAAAACAATAAGCCCGCATCGAAACATTCCGTTTGGTTAATGGCATTGGCTTCAATAATACCATCCCTGAGCAACTGGCTAACAATGGCGCCGGCCCCATGATAACGCAGCCCGCCCGCATGAATAGGCGAGGGAATGAAATTATGTCCCAGCGTGTACATCGGAATAAGCGGTGTCATTCCAACCGTATCGCCAAAATCGTAACGGAAAACACCGCGCGTTAATTTCGGGCAGGATGTTGGCTCCACCGCTACAGCTCTTACATTCTTTCCTCCTGTTAACTTATTTTGTAAAAAAGGAAACGCTATACCGGCGAAGTTGGATCCGCCGCCAAAAGGGGCCACTACAATATCGGGATAGTCGCCTGCTTTTTCCATTTGCTTCAATGCCTCCAGTCCTATAATGGTTTGATGCATCAATACATGATTCAATACACTGCCTAAAGAATATTTGGTATCATCATGCGTGGCCGCCACTTCCACCGCTTCAGAAATGGCAATGCCCAGGCTGCCGGGCGAGTTGGGATCTCCGGCCAGGATACTCCTGCCCGCATTGGTTAAATTGCTGGGAGAAGCATGTACCGTTGCGCCCCAGGTGTTCATCATAATTTTGCGGTAAGGTTTGCCGTCATAACTCACTTTTACCATAAATACCTCACAGGAAATCCCAAACAATTTACAGGCAAAGCTCAGCGCACTGCCCCATTGACCAGCCCCTGTTTCTGTTGAAATTTTCTTTATCCCTTCCTTCATATTATAATAGGCCTGCGGAACGGCGGTATTGGGCTTATGCGAACCCGCGGGACTAACACCTTCGTATTTGTAATAGATCTTAGATTTTGTACCCAGCGCTTTTTCTAATCCGTAAGCCCTGAACATGGGCGTAGGCCGCCAGATGGAATACAGGTTCCTCACCTCGTCCGGTATCTCTATCCATTTTTCGGTACTTACCTCCTGTTTGATCAGTTCCATGGGAAAAAGCGGGGCTAAATCTTCCGGGCCAACAGGTTGTTTTGTTCCGGGATGCAGGGGTGGCAGGGGTTTATTAGGCATATCTGCCATAATATTATACCAGTGCGTTGGTATCTCTGATTCCTGTAAAGTAATTTTTCTTTGTTGTGACATGTAATAATTTTTTGGTAATCAAGATACTGAAAAAGATCAAATTAGCCTGAAATAGCCTCCTGTTGGCAGATTTATAATTTCTTGTTTATATTTGCTCCCCATACTTTTGCTTGCATATTGTATTTTGCCTTTTAGCAGTTCAACCACTTATTTTTTCCGGCACATCCGGGAATGGAATAGCGCAACGGGTATTTTTGTTATTATTCAATAAATTCGTTAATCTTGACCTCCAACATAAGCACAAAGATGCAACACGAAGAAGATTTTGATGCCAACCTTGCCGGTGAGGATGGGAACAATGATGAAGCAAGAAGCCGTTGGTTCAAGCGAATCAAAAAGGGCATACTCACATCTACCGCAGAGAAAAAAGAAACGCCGGACGGATTATGGATCAAATGCCCGAGTTGTAAATACACCTGCACTGTGCTGGAGCTCAAGGAAAACCTTTTTGTTTGTCCTAAATGCCAGTATCATCACCGCATAGGCAGCCAGGAATATTTTGATATTTTATTTGACCAGCAGCAATACGAGGAATTATTCACTAATATCCGTTCTGTTGATTTCCTGAAGTTCAATGATCTGAAACCCTATCAAAAACGCTTAGAGGAAGCCTACCGTAAAACCGGCTTGAACGATTCCATTTCTGTTGCATCCGGAAAGATCCATGATCACGCGATGGTAGTTTGCTGTATGGATTTTAACTTTATCGGCGGCTCGCTGGGAAGTGTAATGGGTGAAAAAATTGCCAAGGCGGTTGATCATTGCCTGCAGCACCACATTCCCTTAATGATTATTAGTAAAAGCGGTGGCGCCCGGATGATGGAAAGTGCTTTTTCGCTCATGCAATTAGCCAAAACATCCGGCAAGTTGTCGCAATTATCTGATGCCGGCATTCCTTATATTTCTCTTTGCACCGACCCTACTTATGGCGGCACTACCGCTTCTTTTGCCATGCTTGGAGATATTAATATCGGGGAACCCGGGGCTATGATAGGGTTTGCCGGCCCGCGGGTAATTAAAGAAACCATAAAAAAAGATCTTCCTCCGGGCTTTCAAAGCTCAGAGTTCTTAATGGATCATGGTTTTTTAGATATTATTATTCCGCGGAAAGAGTTAAAAGAAAAAACAGCTACCCTCCTCACGTTATTTGAATCCTGACCCCGGTAACGCCCAATTTGTTTACCTTCCGGGAAATCACATTTATAAAGTATGTCCAATATACGTAACCGTTCCGCCTGGTATGAATATCACATAGATGACAAATATGTGGCAGGTTTGGTATTAACGGGCACAGAAGTAAAATCACTGCGTGAAGGCCGGGCCAGCTTTAATGACAGTTATTGCTATTTCCATAAAGGCGAGCTATGGATCAAAAGCCTTCATATAGCAGAATACAGCCACGGCACCTACCATAATCATGAACCTTTACGGGAACGTAAATTGCTCCTGAACAAAAAAGAACTAAAGAAGCTGGAATCTAAATTAAAGGAAAAAGGATATACCATTGTGCCGCTCAGTATTTTTTTCAGCGAAAAAGGATTGGTGAAAATAGAAATCGGGCTGGGCAAGGGTAAAAAGCTGCACGATAAACGGGAGAGCATTAAAGCCAGGGACACGGAAAGGGAAATTAAACGAAAATATGGTGTATGATAGCCGCGAATCCTCTGCGGGGAACATACAGGATGAAGATAAACAGTTTATTTACAATACTTTTAGATATCATACGTTACTTTGCATGTATTTACATAACCGTACTATTCTAATAGTTTGATGAGAATAATACTAACCCTTTTTTGTTTTTTTTGTGCAACACATAGTATAGCCCAGGGCATAAAAGGTAGCTGGTTTGGAAGCGCCGATGTATTACTGGGCGGATCGCACAATAATTACCTTGTTGAGCTTGATCTGAAACAGAATAATAACGAAGTAAAAGGCATCATCAGCTATTACTTCCGCGACAGCTACCAGAGCTTTTACGTAAAGGGCACTTACAACCAGCGTACAAGGGAAGTGCTGATCAAAGATGTTCCCATTACCTATTTCCGGGCATCCGCAAGCAATGGCGTGGAATGTATTATGGACCTGAGGGCTATCCTTACAGCCTCCAGGGTAAGCACCAGCATTAAAGGCGTGTTTACCACCCAGGGTAAATATAAGTATACCTGCCCCGATATTGCCTTTGACTTTGTTTATGGCGAAGCGCTTAACACAGACAGCTTAATAGACAAATTTGCCGCTATCAAAAAAATATGGCGGCCCTCCGAAGAAGATGTGGTGGTGAATGATCAGAAAATATATATTCCTGATTCGGTAGACCTGAAGATTAAGGAACCCTCCGCCGAAAAAATGGAAGCGCAAAAGATATTAGAAGAATTCACCAAGCGAAAAGAAGTGGTAGGGCAGGAAATATGGGTGCATTCAGATTCGCTCCGGCTTACCTTTTACGACAATGGCATAGTAGACGGCGACAGCATTTCCGTTTTCTTCAATAAAGAGCCCGTGGCTACACACCAGCTACTCAGCGAAAGAGGTATCGTATTTTACACCGTGTTAGATACCACAAAAGAATATAACGAAATCAGCATGTTTGCCGAAAACCTGGGAAGCATATCTCCCAACACCGCTTTAATGGTATTGACGGACGGAGTAAACCGCCACGAAATATTTTTATCCAGCAGCTTAACACAAAACTCTACAATAAGGGTAAGGCGAAAACGATAAGTGTTTCTATAATTCACGTTACATACACTTTGTATCCCCACGGAGCCAGCTCAAACCACTGGTTGGCCGAACAATCTTTCTCTTCCCCGGTGAAGCTTTCCGTGTACTTTCCTGTAATACCGCTGTCGTTATGCATAAACCGGCTGGGATACGGAGATAAGTTCATCAATACCAATACCGCGTTAACACCACATTTCCTTACGTAACCCAAAATATGCTCATCCTGTTTAAAATCTAATATGGTTGTTTCTGCTTGTCCATTTCCCGAAGCCAGGGCAGGATTTTCAGCTCTCAGGGTAAGGAGCTTTCTGTAAAACGCTTCCAGCGCATATGTGCCATTCCATTCAATAACATCCTTGTCAAAGAATTGCAGCCTTTTGAGGTTGGGCAATTCCTGCCCGCTGTATAGTAAGGGTATACCATCCCATGTGCAGCTAAATACTGCAAGCGCTGGCGCCATATCGCCATATTTTTCAAATTCCGTTCCATTCCAGCTATTCTCATCGTGGTTGGAGGTAAAATACAAACCGGTTGTACCTGGCAAAAAAACGGATTTGTATTGTTGCAGCAGGTTTTCCAAAGCAGGAATATGACGTTGTTTTTTATAAAAATCCTCTGTTTTATGCATCCAGGTCCAGGCATAGGCCGCATCAAATACTTCGAGGTATTCAGGATTATCCAAAGCATCAAATTCACCCAGCCAGAACAATGGTTTCACCTGATCCAGCGCTGGCCTGGCCTTTCTCCAGAAATCCAGCTCCACCCAAAATGCCAGGTCGCACCGGAATCCGTCAATATCACATTCCTTTATCCAGAACGTCATGGCATCAATCATCGCCTTAACCAAATCCGGATTGTTAAAGTCCAGCTCAATAATATCATCCATTCCCGAAGCGGCTTTAAAATTCCCGGCTTCGTCTCTTTTGTAGTATTCAGGATGCGTTTTTGTCCATACATGATCCCAGCCGGTATGATTGGCCACCCAATCTATAATGACTTTAAATCCCAGCTGATGGGCTAAACGGACCAGTTTTTTAAAATCATCCAATGTGCCAAATTCGGGGTTTACGGCAGTATAATCTGAGCAGGCATAATAGCTGCCCATGGTTCCTTTCATCTTTTCTTTTGCAATAGGCGTTACCGGCATGAACCATAACGTTTCTACCCCCATTTTCCTGAGTCTTGGCAGCTCCCCTGCAAAAGCATTGAAAGTGCCCTCTTTTGTATATTGACGAAGATTGATTTCATATACATTGGTATGATGCCTCCACGCTACCCGCCGGTGTTCTGTATGCATAGTTGTTTTAATTAGGAGTTGCTCAAAAACTAAAGATACTTCCGAAGACGATCATAAAAAAACTATATAGCCACAAAGCGTTTTCCTTTGTGTCAAAAAAAATTACGAAACAGGAACTGTAAGTATTTAATTACAACCGAAACCCGAAGGGAATATAAAGCACCAGGAAACAAATAACAAGAACCAAATAAAATTCAAATTTCAAATTTCAAATTCGAAGCGAAATGCAACCGTAAACTACAAACAATAAACTGTAAATTAAAAAAATCCAAAGCAGAAGAACTCTCCCTGTAATTAATAGTAACTCCCCTGTAATCTGCCCCCTGCAACCTGTACCCTGCAACCCGTACCCTGTAACCTGCGCCCCATTCATTCATTCTTTTTTTTACCACCGAAAAGTTTACGGAAGAAGCCTTTTTTTTTCTTATCCGCAGTATCGGGCTGCACTTTATCTTTTTTCTTATTCGCGTTCTTTGCCTCCTCCAGTATTTTCTTTTCTTCATCGTTCAGTTGCGATTCCGTTGTAACTCTTTCCCGCCCGTCGCTAACCGGCACATCAATATACTGGTTGGCATCACCCGGCTGGTTTTCGCCTTCTAATATGGGTGTATCAGATGCAGAAGGATCCACCCAATCATAGATCATTTCATTTTTCAGGCTTTCCGGTTGCACAAATCTTGCGCCGGCATCTATACCAAGGGTTTTATCTTTATATACCTCCTGGAAAAAATAGGCCCATATGGGCATGGCCATTTGCGCACCCTGACCTACGTAATTATTAGATATCCGTAAAATAGGGTCATCTGCGCCTACCCACGCGCCGCCGAGTAACTGTGGGGTAAACCCTATAAACCAGCCGTCGGCATTGCTGTTGGTAGTACCTGTTTTACCCGCTACTTCGCTTGCAATACCATAGGTGCCTCTCAACGAACGCCCGGTGCCAAAATCAACCACTCCCTGCATCATTCTTGTCATAATATATGCATCCGATTCATTGATTACTTCCTTATGCGAGGTAGTGAAAGATTGCAGCACATTACCGTTGCGGTCTTCTATCCTTGCAATATAAATGGGTTTGGTATTCATTCCCCCTGCTGGGAACATACTGTAGGCGCCCACCATTTCAATCAATGAAATATCGGCGGAACCCAGCGCTATGGAAGGATATGGCGGAATGGTGCTGGAAATGCCGCACTGATGTGCGAAATCCACCATCCTGTTCACCCCTATCACGTTCATCAGGTTGGCCGCGGCAGGGTTGATAGACGCTGCCAGGCAATAATTCAAAGGGCGTGTTCCGCTGTATTTTTTATCGCCGATCATTTTGCCGCCCAGGTCAACCGGATCAACCGGCACAGGTGTTTCGGGCGTATACCCGTTCATCACGGCCAGCGTATATAAAAGGGGCTTAAAGGTAGAGCCCACCTGCCTTTTGGTATTAGCATTAACATGATCGAATTTGTAGGTCTTAAAGTCTATACCGCCTACCCATGCTTTTACTTCCCCGGTTAAAGGATCGGTTAGCAAAAAAGAAGCCTGCAGCATTTGCTTATGGTATTTGATAGAATCCAGCGGCGTCATGATCGTGTCTGTTTCACGTTTGGCATTCCAGGCAAACACTTTCATGGGCACTTTTATATCGAATGACTTCCGGATCTCGGCTTCTTTCAAACCGGCACCTGATAAATCGGCCCAGCGCTCACTACTCTTTATCGCTCTTTCCAATACAGCTTTCCCGTCTTTCGTTTTCCATACACTCCCGTCCTTTATATTCTTTTGCGCATTAAATACTTTTTGCAGGTTAGGCATATGGCGCGCTACGGCCATTTCGGCATACAACTGCATGCGCGGATCAATGGTAGTATATATTTTCAGCCCGTCTTTATAAATATTATACGCTTCGCCCGTTTTGGGATTTTTGTGATCCTTGCACCATTGGCGGATATCATTGCGTAGTACATCAATGAAATAAGGCGCCAGGTTGGTATTCTGGTTCATTTTTTCATAATCGAGCTTTATAGGTACCAGCTTAACCTTAGCAGCCTCTGCCGCTGGCAAATAGTTATTCCGGACCATCTGGTCTATCACCGTATTCCTTCTGTCTAACGCCAGTTTGGGATTGGTACGCGGGTTATACGTGCCCGTAGCTTTAAGCATACCTATCAGCACGGCAGATTCGGCAACATCAAGCCTCGAAGCATCCTTTTGAAAAAAAGTACGGGAAGCATTCCGTATACCATACACATGATCACTGTATTCAACCGTATTAAGATACAACGCAAGGATCTCTTCCTTTGTAAAATTCCGTTCCAGCTTAATCGCCACAATCATCTCTTTCAGTTTTTCTATTACCCGGGCTATGGTATTCCTGCTTCCCTGTCCAAGCATATTCTTGGCCAACTGCTGGGTAATGGTACTTGCCCCGCCTTCACTTCCAAAAAAGAAAACAGCTCTTCCAAGGCTCCTCGCGTCAATGCCTGAATGCCTGTAAAACCTTTCATCTTCGGTAGCCACCAGGGCATTAATAACATTGGGTGAAATTTCACTGTAGGGAACATTGGTTCTGTCTGTTACGTAATACTTGCCCATCAGCCTTCCATCGGCGGCATACACTTCCGAAGCAGAAAGAATGGAAGGATTTTCCAGTTCGGATAATGATGGAAGCTTTCCAAAAATTCCCCATGAAATAGCCAGCAGAAATAAAACGGCAAAGCCAAGCCCGGCAAAGAAAATTCTCCAGAAATATTTTACGGTCTTTGTCATTTGCTATTATTATGATTAATAAAGACTGCAACAGAATGCTTAAACAAACTCAAAAGCAAATTCCATGCTTAAATTAACTTCTTATTGGGCCGGGTAATTGGCTTCAACGAATTGCCTGTACCCCTCTATGTCTTTATTGTTTTCGAGCACTTCAAGGTTGCCTGCCGAAATAACAATAAAGGAATACTTATCAGCGGCCAGCCAGGGAACTACCTGCGCTCCGGCCACACGTTTTGCCTTATTTACATAATCTAATGCGCCAACAGCGTCTGAAAAGCCCGACATCAGCATCAGCTTATTATCTTCATCCAAAGGCAATATCGTTATTTCTATTGGCTGATCGTTAAATGATTCGCGGTTATAGCGGCTAAAAGCGTTTTTAGCTTCATTAACATATACAATATCCACTTTATTGAGCACCACAGCCACATAATGCTGTACCGAAGGATCATAGCTGAAACCGGACTGTGGCGCCGGCTTTGGCCTGTTGAATACGGATGAATCTATTGCCGGTTTTATGATCGTTTCTTTTGCAGCGGCTACTTCCTGCGCTCTGGGTTGCCCCGATGTTTTAACCTGTTCCTGTACTCCTGCCCTGGGTTTTTCTTCCACAACAGCAATGGAATCTTCCTTTGCTCTTTCTATATCTAAGCTGGTAAGATACTTTTCTATTTCATCGCGCCGCTTCAGAACATCTATGATATTTTCCGCTTTTTTGGAGATGGGCGCCTCCCGGTCAATATGAATAAGGTGCTGCAACGCGTTGACAGCCGAATTATCATCCTTTTGCTTAATATAGTATACAGACTCTATATACAATAATTGCTGTGTCCAGTAAATATTCCCATAAATACTGTCTGCTTTCGCCTTCTGTATAATGGCTTCCTCAAATTTGCCCTCTAAGAAAAGATCGTATATCTTTTCATAATTCCGGGTAGCATCATCCTTCAGTTTGGTTTTGCGTTCCTCTACCGCCTTAGGGTTATCAATATATTCAATATACTGGCTTTGGGGTGCAATTTTTGCCAGTATTTCCCTGTACTGCCTGGCTTTAACCGGCATATTCAGTTTGGTATAGCAATAATACAGGTCAAAAACTGCTTCTTCCTGGTAGCGGGTATCCTGAAAACGGTTCAATAATGCTTCATAATTTTTTATCGCTTCGGCATAATCTTCAAACTGATCTTTAAATGCCTTTCCTAATCCAAACAGGGCCGATTGAATGCTGTCGTTAGAAACCTGTACAGCCTCCGGGGTAAGCGGAAGGTTTTTCATAAGCCCTTCATAACTGATGTCTTCCGGGTGGCCGGCTGTATTTGCCATTTCACCGGGCGGGTTGTTGCCTGCAGGTTCAGGCGTTTTAAACTGGGCTGTAATATCCGCCATGCGCCTCCAGTTATCTACGTTAGGCCTTGAACCCCAGTTATTACGGAAAGTGGTAAACCCCTTCGACTTCAATGCGTTGTTGTTAAAATACCAATCTCCTTTCCCATCATTTCCCGAAAAAATATCTGCAGTTGTATTATTGGCAAACGGATTGTTCGTATTCATGTTAAGCGAATCATTCTCCTTTAATCCTCTTTCTTTGCGTAAACGCCTGGCAGCGGCTTTTACGTATTTTTCGCGTTCGTCTTCCGGCATGGCGGCAACCTTTTGTAAGCTGTCTTCCACCCTTACGGTGTGTATTTTCGTTATTACACCACCCAATGCATCCTTTCGCAGGGAAATTATTGCGGCGTCTTTCACTACAGGGCTGTTGATGTCTAAGCTGTCGTAGGCGCCGTAGGCCAGCTCATATTCTTTTTTTTCAAAGGCCAGGTTGCCCAAATATAAAAACGAGCGGTTACGCTGATCAATGTCTTCGTTATTATATTTAACACTTCTTAAAAGCCAGGTTTTAGCCGCGTCAAAATTATTACGCTGCATTTCCATTTGCGCCGCCATATAGTAAATAATATTACGATAGTTGTAATACTTATCACGCCTGGCCATTTTAAGCAGTTGCTTTATGTTTTCATCAATAATCTTTTCTTCATCATCGCCCTGGGCCAGTTTTATTTTATTCAGTCTTGCATATACTTCCATCACCGGGTCAATGGTATGCTTAATACAGCGGTCAAAAAAAATACCGGCTTCTGTTGTATTTTTATCCAGCGCATATAACTGTCCTATCAGGTATTCCCGCCTGGCCCGTTCCGCCATATTTTCGGTGTTGTCTAATGCAGGTATCAGGTAGTGCGCTGCGCTGTCCCATACTTTGTTTTTATAAAAAAGGTAAGCATGCATTTCTTCAAGCGCCGGCTTTAACCTGCGGGGAAACAGCTCATCCCGTTTCAGGGTCTGTATCATAGCAGAAGCCGCGTTGTAGCTGCTGTCTTCAATATAATTCCTCAGTTGCCAAACTAAGGCATCATTACGGCGGGGTGGTTCGCTGAAAATTTTTGAAGTTATACCTGTCTTTTCCTTGGTAGAAACCGAATACACATTCCCTTCATCATTAAGATTACTGCCTATATATTTTTTAAATCCCAGCTCTTCCTTAGTCTTGGGCTGAAAATAATAATTAAGATATTGAAAAGCGATATAGGCGGAATCAAATTGCTTTTTAAAAAAATAAGCCTTGCCCATCAGAAAATACATATCATCAATCCATTCATTTCTGAGGTCATGAAGCAAAATACCCGCATTACATTTTTGAAGTACAGAATCCAGCTCAGTTTTTTGCGACGCGGTAGCGTCAAGGGTATAATTATAAAAAGGGAGCAATTCAGTATAATCTTCCCTGAAACTTTGTTTTGCACCCTCCACTACCCCTGTTAATTTAACATCCGCATTAAAGAAAAAATTATAATGTGTGCTCATGCCCTGCATGAGCCTGCGTGGAATAGTGTATTTAGTAGTAAAGGTTTTATCTGATCCTAATATACGGTTGTCATATTTTTCGGGCTTTTTCACATCAAGGGTAGCATCTTTTTGCGCCATCAAAGATGAATAATGCCCACAATAAAATAAAACTGTGAGTATAACCGTTAAAAGGAATTTACTATAATACATGTAGGCGTAGTTCGTTCGTATAATAAACTAAATTTCAGCGAAATTATTTTAATTGTACATTTTTTCAAGCTTTAGTCCTGACAACTAAGCCAAAGTGGTTATTTTTAACACAAATAACTGATAATGGCAAAGATATTTGATGCAGACGGAACCTTGCAGCACCTTCGTAACCGCTACCGGCTGGTGGTAATGAATGACGATACATATGAAGAAGTGGTAACCTTCAGGCTGTCGCGCCTCAGTGTTTACATCACTTTATGTACCATATTTGTAGCGCTGGTAGGTATAACGGTGGCTTTATTAGTATTTACGCCATTGCGTTATTATGTACCGGGTTATGGAAGCGCATCAGACAGGAGAGAAATGATAACACTGAAAATGCAGGTTGATTCGCTGGAGCAGCAAATGAACTACCGCGATAAATACATGGAAAATATACAGAATGTGCTGAAAGGAAATATAACAACTACTATTGATACAACCCTGTTAAATATTCCTTCGGAAGACAAAAGCGAAGATTAATCACTTTAAAACCAATAACTATGTTTTCATCAAAATCCAAATCTGAAATTGAGATACCCGCTTCTTCATCCGGAACAAGTCTTATTGGCGCCGGTACCGTTATTAAGGGCGATGTAGTAAGCAGCGGAGATATTCGCATAGACGGTACGCTGAAAGGGAACATTTCGGGTTCGGCAAAAGTGCTGATCGGCGCCGAAGGTGTGGTTGAAGGCGATATTGAAGGACAGCAGGCCGACATACTTGGAAAAGTCAGCGGCAAGATCATCATCAAGGAATTATTGAACCTGAGAGGCAAAGCTGCTATAAAAGGTAATATCAGCGCCGGTAAGCTGCAGGTTGAGCCCACAGTGAGCTTCAACGGCCAGTGCCATGTTGGCGAAGGCAGCGTGGCGAATGTGGTAGAAATGGCCACTGACGAAGAACATGCCATCGCACAATAATTTTCTTCCTTAACCGGAACCGTTTTATTTGCCCTGCACGACTTTTGCAAGCCGTGCAGGGATGCTATTGTCCGGATGTATTGCCTCTCCTGATGGAGGTTTAATAGTTGATAAGGATTTCAGAGCCGAAATTAAGATAGCAGGGATTTTGCTATCGCTTTCTATAATGTGTTCAACAGGAACTGCGGCATCTCTTTTAAACATAAATTATTTCCGATTCAGTTTGTTGTGCAAAAACCATTTACTTTGAGGTTTCAATATCAAAATCATTCGGGCGCCGGTAAGTTATGCAAAACCCCTCTAAGCGCAGTGTTATAGTCCTTCTCTTTCTGGTATGCCTTGCAGCAGGCATACGTTTATATGCCTCCTTTCCGGGCCTTGTTGAATCATCTTATACTTCCGGGATATACCCTTTTATCAGTGCGTTTTTAAGAATAGCTTTCGGATGGCTTCCTTTTAGCGCCGGGGATGTTTTATACAGCTTTATTTTCCTGTTTGCACTATGGAAAGCTGCGCAACGGATAAAAAGCCTGCGAAAAGAGAAACGGTCATGGCTCCCTTCAAAAAAAGCCTGGCTTAAAACAGTACATTTTTTTTTGCTGCTCTATATCATTTTTAACCTGATGTGGGGATTGAATTATAACCGGAAAGGAATTCACTATCAAATGAATTTTGAACGTGAAAAATATTCACAGGCAGAATTAATACACATCAATACTGTATTGCTGGAAAAAGTGAACGAGTGCAAAGCGGCTTTAATACACCGGAACATACCCTATCCTTCCACAAAAGAATTGTTTATAAAAACAAACAGCGCATTTGCACAGGCGGCACAAAAATATCCTTTCCTGCAGTATGCGCACCCCTCGGTAAAACCCTCTTTTTTTAATTTTATCGGTAATTACTTCGGATTTTCCGGCTATTACAATCCTTTTACCGGGGAAGCCCAGGTTAATACCGATGTTCCGCCATTTCTTCAGCCTTACATTAACTGCCATGAAATAGCGCACCAGTTGGGGTATGCCAAAGAAAACGAAGCCAGCTTTGCCGGTTTTATTGTAGCTACCGCTTCCGGCGATTCCCTTTTTATGTATTCCGCTTATTTCGATCTTTTCCTGTATGCCAACCGCAACCTGCACAGAACAGATTCCATTGCGGCACAGGATTTTTTAACCTTATTACATCCCGGCGTTACAGCAGATATCACAACGCTGAAAGCATATTACAGTAAATATGAAAATCCCGTGGAACCGCTTTTCAGTTGGGCGTACGGGAAATATCTTGAGGCCAATGACCAGCCATTAGGCATGGTTACTTACAGCGAGGTGGTAGCGGATGTAATTGCCTGGTATAAAAAATACGAAAACAATATCTTTATACCTCGTGCCGGTTAAAGGGAGTTTGAGGTTTGGTAGTTGGAGACAGTTAAAAAGTGTATGTCCTGATACCTGAACCTTGAACCCTGAGACCTGAAACCTCACACCTCAAACAACTGTCATGAAAATTATCTGTTATCTTCTCTGCTGTATCTGCCTTCTTCCGGCTGCCTGCATCACCGCGCAGCCTGTTCGTGTAGCCGTTGCCGGTATATCGCACGGTCATTCCGGCTGGATACTGGGCAGGAAACCTCAAAGTGACATTACACTGGTAGGTGTATATGAATCCAGCAAACCATTATTACAACAATCTGCCAAAGCATTCGGGCTGGATGATAAGCTGCTGTTCAACGACCTGGGTAAAATGCTGGATGCCGTAAAGCCGGAAGCGGTAGTTGCTTTCGGGTCTATTTATGATCATCTTTCCGTAGTGCAGGCCTGCGCGCCAAGAGGCATACATGTGATGGTGGAAAAACCGCTGGCCGTAAGCGTAGCGCATGCGCTAGAGATGGATTCACTTGCACGGAAATATAATATTCACCTGCTCACCAACTATGAAACCTCGTGGTACCCGGCTACAGCAAAAGCATACCAACTGATTAACGACAGCAATTATACAGGCGGCTTAAAAAAAGCGGTGTTTCATCATGGTCATGAAGGCCCGAAGGAAATAGGCGTAAGCAGGGCATTTTTAGACTGGCTTACCGATCCTGTACAGAACGGGGGTGGCGCTATTATTGATTTTGGATGCTACGGCGCCAACCTGATGACATGGCTGATGAAAGGGGAACAACCCCTATCGGTAACCGCTGTTACCCGGCAGTTTAAACCCGATGTATATCCTAAAGTGGATGACGAGGCAACCATCATTGTAACATATCCCACAGCCCAGGCTATCATCCAGGCTTCATGGAACTGGCCCTTTGGCCGGAAAGACATGGAGCTGTATGGCAATACAGGATACGTGATTACAGTGAACAACAGCGATATGCGTATCAAACAAAAAAACGACAAAGCGGAACAAAGCCGCAAATACACCGCGAAAGATATCCCGGTATATGAAAATCCTTTCACTTATCTCGCCGATGTGGTGCGAAAGAAAATTACAGTAGCAGATGATGGGCTCTACGCGTTACCTAATAATGTTACCGTGGTGCGCATACTGGAAGCTGCCCGTTCTTCGGCCCAAACAGGGAAAACAGTATTGCTGAACAAATAATCATTAATTGTTGATTTTTAAAATATTTTATTCAGCAGCAGGCTTTTTGGAAATGCTTCCGGCAGTAAGAAAGAAAATCCTAAATTGTTGTTATTATTGTCTGAATAAAGTACTGTTTCATTCTATATCACCATGAATAAAATACTGGTATTCGCTTTCTTTTGCCTGATGGGTTCAGGAAGTTTGGTTGCGCAGGAAGAACTATGCAAAGGCGCTTATTTTACCGAAGCGCAGGGCAAAGCATTCTTAGAGGAACATACACCTGCCGCTTTAAGCAACTGGCAGCATCGTGCCGACCAAATACGGGCACGTATACGCGAAGGCATGCAATTAGAAACAATGCCGGCTAAACCTGTATCCAAACCCATCATTCACAGCAAAAAGATAATGGATGGCTATACCGTGGAAAATGTAGCGTTTGAAAGCCTGCGCGGTTTTTATGTTACAGGAAACCTGTACCGGCCGATTACACCACAAAAATCTTATGCCGGAGTTCTTTCTCCTCACGGGCACTGGGCTGATCCGGACGGCAGATTTCATGAACAAATGCAAATACGTTGCGCTACGCTCGCCCGGATGGGAGCCGTGGTTTTCGCCTGGGATATGATCGGTTATGGCGATTCAAAACAATGCGATCACAAATTGCCAAAGGGGCTGCAATTGCAAACCATAAACAGTACAAGGGCGCTCGATTTCCTGCTATCTCTCCCGGGGGTTGATCCCGCACGCATTGGCGTAACAGGCGCATCGGGCGGCGGCACACAAGCCTTTTTACTAACAGCGCTTGACCCGCGCATTAAAGTTTCCGTACCCTGCGTAATGGTTTCCGCACATTTCTTTGGCGGCTGTACCTGCGAAAGCGGTATGCCCATTCATAAAAAAGGCGATTTCCAGACCAATAACGTGGAGATCGCCGCACTGGCTGCTCCGCGCCCCATGCTGCTGATATCGGATGGCGACGACTGGACAAAAAACAATCCAACGGTAGAATACCCTTTTATGCAGCAGGTATACCGCTTGTATAAAAAAGAAAAAAATGTAGCCCTGGTTCACCTGGCAGATGAAAAGCATGATTATGGCCCTTCCAAGCGAAAAGCCATGTATCCCTTTATGGCCAGGCATCTTGCATTAAACCTCAAAGCCGTTACCAATAGCTTTGGCGATATTGATGAAACACCTGCGAAAGTTTTAGATCAAAAAGACCTGGAAGTATTTAATGCCGCTCATCCACGCCCCGCCAACGCGGTAATGGGTGATGAAGCGGTGTTGAAACTGTTAGACCAGTAAGACCGGACTGATTTGATTTATGGTTTGTGGTTTATTGTTTGCAGTTAGGGGCCTGCAACTTGTACCCTGCAACCTGTACCCTGCAACCTGTAACCTGTACCCTGCCTCCCAATTTTCAAATTACCACACTTTCAAATTTAAAAACTGTTCTTCCACATCATGCTTTCAATCGGCTTATCGGGCTGCCCGCTGTATTTGGCATTTTTTTTCTGGTTGTATTTTACTTCAATTTCACCATCCACCGGAAAATAGATCAATTGACCGATAGGCATTCCTTTATAAATACGTACCGGTTGTTTAACAGATATTTCCAGCGTCCAGTTACCGCAAAAACCCACATCGCCCTTACCTGCGGTAGCATGTATGTCAATACCCAAACGGCCGGTAGAAGATTTTCCTTCCAGGAAAGGAACGTGGGCATGCGTTTCTGTATATTCAAGCGTTGCACCCAGGTAAAAGATATGTGGATATAACACAAATCCTTCATCGGGAATTTCAAAATATTCTATCTGGTTGTGCTTTTTGGCATCTAATATGTGCTCGCGGTAGGTGGCCAGCCATTTACCAAGGTGCACATCGTAAGAATTGCTGCCCAAACACTCCCTGTTGTAAGGCGCCAGTTTAATAGTGCCTTTTTCTATTTCTTCCAGTATTCTTTTGTCAGATAGTATCATTCGCTGATTTATTTGTTTATTTGTCCCGGAATCCCTTTCGCGGCGAATTTCGGATTTCGTTTTTTGTAATGCCCTTATTTTTTCAACATAATATTAACGCATCAACAAAATTAGGGGTTTGGCATATCGCCGAGCCTGAAGATTTTTTTTTGGCACAGGTTCCCCTGCAACAGGAGATCAGCCATCCGCATAAACGCCTGCAACATTTAGCCGGCCGCTATCTCCTGCGCTTTCTTTTTCCCGAATTTCCGCATGAACTGATTGAAATAGCCAGCACCAAAAAACCTTTTTTACCCGATGAAGCTTTTCATTTCTCCATTTCACACTGCGGCGATTACGCGGCAGCTATCGTAAGCCGCTCGTATCGGGTGGGTATTGATATTGAAATTCCCACGCTAAAGGTTGCCCGTGTACGCCATAAATTCCTGCATACGGAGGAATTAAGCATTATGGAAAATGAAAACGGCGTACTCCCCGCAACCGAATCTGTTTTTCTGCGTAAATTAACCTTGCTATGGAGCGCCAAAGAAGCCGTTTTTAAATGGTATGGCAATGGTGAAGTGGATTTCAGTGACCAGATCAGGATACAACCTCCCGGAAATACGCTTTCTATACCGGGAAAAGGAAATATGAACGGTATGTTTTTAAAAGAACAACGCTTATCGCTGGTGCTGCCCTTTGTTAATTTTAAAGAAATATGCCTGGTTTGGGTGATGACCTTACCGGTTTAATGCGATATGTATTAAAATTTTACCTTGCTTTATGCAAGTTTAAACTCATCCTGTATGACGAACATCAAGCGCATCGCCCTTTTTTGCAAACAATGGTATATTCCGTTCTTATTGGTTTCCGTACTGTTCTTCGCCTGTAACCAAAAAGAAAAGATCACAGGCGTTGATCCTGCTTTCAGCCGGTATGTAGACGGTTATACTTCGGGCGTTATTTCAAAAGCGGCCGTTATACGGGTACGCTTAGCCGCAGAAGCACCTTCAACCCATGCGCTGAATGAAGCGCTTAAAGCGCCCCTGTTTTCTTTTACGCCTTCGGTAAAAGGCAAAGCATATTGGGTAGATGCCAGGACCATAGAATTCAAACCTGATGAACATCTTAAGCCTGGACAACTATATACGGTGCATTTTAAGCTGAACAAGGCCACTAATGTTCCGGACGCCTTTGCCACCTTTACCTTTAATGTGCAGGCAGTAGCGCCGGGCTTCTATGTAAAAGAAAACGGGCTGAAAGCAGTGGGTAATTCAAAAGAAATGATGATGCTGAATGGCACAATAGAGACCGCCGATATAGAATCATCTGCTATAGTTGAAAAATTACTGGCTGCCGCTTACGAGGGTAAATCACCTGCTATAAAATGGGAGCACAACGAAAGCACCCGCACCCACCGCTTTACTATAGGAGATATTAAACGCGGAACCGGCGCATCCGCATTAAAACTACAGTGGGATGGTGCTCCGTTAGGACTGAAGGAAAAAGGCAGCAAAGAAGTAGAAGTTCCGGCCATAGGCGACTTTAAAGTACTTAACATCCGGGCGGTACAGGAAACAGAAAACTATGTGCTTGTTCAGTTTTCAGGTGCTGTTGCCACCGGTCAGCAACTCAGCGGGCTGATCACTGTAAGCAATAAAACAGACCTAAGCTATAGCATAGATGGCAGCGAGGTAAAGCTGTACGTGCCCGATGATTTTGACGGTAACTATACGATTACCGTAAACGAGGGCGTACAAAGTATCTGGAACAACAAATTAAATAAAGCATTTACCGCCAACCTGTTTTTTGAAAACCGCCTGCCTTCCGTTACCATTCGCGGCCGCGGGGTTATATTGCCCAACTCCGGCAAGCTGGTGCTGCCTTTTGAAACCATTAACCTCAGCGCAGTGGACATCAGCATTATTAAAATATATGAAAATAATATTCCCCGGTTTTTTCAGTCTAACAACTATGACGGGGCATATGATCTTCGTCGTGTAGCCACGCCCGTTGTACAGCAAACCCTACGGTTAGATAACGACAAAACACTTGACCTGCACCGTAAACAAAAGTTTTCATTAGATATAGACAAATACCTGAAAACAGAACCCGGTGCGATATACCATATAACAATCGGGTTCCGGCCAGAATATTCGCTGTATACCTGCCGCGCCGCTGATAAAAAAATTGACGACGATGAGAACGAATATTATAACTGGTACAGCAGCGATGATGACGGCGGATTAGACAGCGATGACGGCTTCTGGAAAGTATACAACGCGTATTATCCCTACGGGTATAACTGGAACCAGCGCGATAACCCCTGCAGCCCCTCTTATTATAATAAAGAAAGATGGGCCAGCCGTAATATCATAGCATCCAATATAGGGCTAACAGCCAAACGGGGCAATGACAACAGCATGCTTGTTGCCGTAACCGACATCCTGTCTGCAACGCCAGTGGATAATGTGGAGCTGGAACTGCTCGATTACCAGCAACAGGTGCTTTTTAAAACCAAAAGTGATAAAAACGGGCTGGCCAATTTTGACTTGAAAAAAAAGCCTTACTTGTTAGTAGCCAGAAAAGGCAGCGAAAAAGGCTACCTGAAGTTAGACGATGGCAGCTCCTTGCTGCTGAGCCGTTTTGATGTATCGGGCGTGGAAGTAAAGAACGGCCTCAAAGGTTTTATTTTTGGGGAACGCGGCGTATGGCGGCCGGGCGATACCATGTACATTAATTTTATTATTGAAGATAAAGCCGGCAAACTACCTGAGGATCACCCGGTAGAATTGAGTTTAATTACACCGCAGGGACAATTATACAAACGCATGGTTGAAACCAAGGGCGAACATGGCTTTTATCTTTTCACCACTTCTACGGATGCCTCCTCTCCTACGGGCAACTGGCTGGCCAGGATTAAAGTGGGTGGGGCTGTGTTCGAAAAAAGGCTGAAGGTAGAAACGGTGATGCCTAACCGCCTGAAGATTGACCTGGATTTTGGTAAAGACCCCGTATTAGGCAAAGACGGCGTTTCACGAGGCACGCTAAAATCGCAATGGCTATTTGGCACCCCTGCAAAAAATCTTTCGGCAAAAATTGATGTCTCATTATATGCCCGGAAAACGGTTTTCAAAAAATATCCCAACTATCATTTTGATGACCCCACAGCAGGATATGCTACCGAAACCAAAACCATATTCGATGGCAGGTTGAATGAAGAAGGTGCGGCGCCTGTGCAAACAACATTTGGCGCCATAAAAAATGCCCCGGGCATGCTCACCGCCAGCCTGCTCGTAAAAGTTTTTGAGCCGGGCGGCGCTTTCAGTGTAGACAATATGGTTATCCCCTACAGTCCTTATAAAAGCTATGCAGGAATTAATATGCCCGAAGGACAGAAACCCTGGGGATTTCTGTTAACCGACAAAAGCTACGAACTGCCTGTTGTAAATGTAGATGCCAATGGCAATGCATTATCCGGCACACAACAAATGGAGGTAGAACTGTACCGCGTAAACTGGCGCTGGTGGTGGGATAATACCGGCGATGGCTTCAGCAATTTTACACAGGACACCTATAATAAATTATTGAAGAAAGATACCGTTCGTTTAACCAATGGTGCAGGCAAATGGGTTTTTTCGGCTCCCGGTGGCGATTGGGGCCGCTACCTGGTTTTAGTAAGAGACCGCAGCAGCGGGCATACTACCGGGCAGGTGGTATACTTTGATGATCCCTGGTGGCAGGCCCGTGGTAATACCGGCGATCCTTCCGCTGCGGCAATGTTGTCTTTTACTTCTGATAAGGAAAAATATAATGTGGGTGAGGATATCACGCTTCAAATACCAGGCAGCAAAGGCGGAAGGGCTTTGATCAGCATTGAATCGGGCAGCCGTGTTATAAAAACAGACTGGATCGAAACGCAGGAGGGTCAAACCCTGTATACCTTTAAAGCCGAAGCCGGCATGGCGCCTAACATATATGCCAATGTAAGCTTGCTGCAACCCCATGCACAAACGGTAAATGATTTACCTATCCGCATGTATGGTGTTATTCCTATTTTAATTGAAGACAGGAACACCGTGATCAAACCGGTGATCAGTATGCCCGATGTGATACGCCCCGAACAACAAACTACCGTTACCGTTTCCGAAACATCAGGTAAAGCCATGACCTATTGCGTGGCGATAGTAGATGAAGGATTGCTTGACCTTACGCGTTTTAAAACACCCAGTCCGCACGATGCCTTTTATGCAAGGGAAGCCCTGGGCGTAAAAAGCTGGGACCTGTTTGATAATGTTATTGGCGCCTGGGGTGCGGGGCTTGAGCGGATCTTAACCATTGGGGGTGATGAAGCAGCCAGTGGCGGCGCCAAAGAAAAAAGAGCCAACCGGTTTAAGCCGGTAGTAAAATATATGGGCCCCTTCCATTTAAAAAAAGGTCAAAAGCAAACGCATAACTTTCAACTGCCGCCCTATATAGGCTCGGTAAGGACAATGGTGGTTGCCGCAGGAGAAGATGCCTATGGTTTCGCAGAAAAAACCATAGCGGTAAAAAAACCATTGATGCTTCTGGGAACCCTGCCCCGTGTGCTTGGACCAATGGAAACCATTAAACTACCGGTTACTGTTTTTGTCATGGAAAATAATATACGCGATGTAACCGTAACGCTCCAAAACAACGCTTATCTTGAAACTGTGGGCAATGCTTCCCGGAAGGTGTCTTTTACATCACCCGGGGAAAAGATGGTGTATTTTAGCGTAAGGGTGAAAGAAAATACAGGTATCGGCAAAGTAAAGCTTACCGCATCCGGCGGTGCTGAAAAAGCGGAATACGAAGTGGAGCTGGATGTACGCAATCCTAACCCAGCAATAACCACCGTAGTGGGATCGGTGCTCCAGGCGGACCAGCAATGGAATGAAACGGTAATACCTGTTGGCATTCCGGTAAACGGAAAAGCCACGCTTGAAATTTCAGGCATACCGCCCATTAATCTTGAAAAAAGGTTAGCCTATCTTATACAATACCCGCATGGATGCATTGAGCAAATTACTTCCGCAGTATTTCCGCAATTGGTGCTTAGCCAGCTAACGGATTTGAGCGACCGTAAAAAAGCGGAAACGGAAAGGAATGTTCGCGCAGGTATTGAGCGCTATAAAAACTTTCAGCTCGCGGATGGCGGGTTCAGCTATTGGCCGGGATTAACCGAAAGCGATGAATGGGGAACCAGCTATGCCGGTCATTTTTTACTGAAAGCCCGGGAGAAAGGATATATTGTGCCAACAGATCTGATGCAGCAGTGGCTTAGCTATCAGCGCGGTAAAGCTAACGCTTGGGCGCCATCTACCACCAATTTTTATGGTGGCGACCTTACACAATCTTATCGCCTGTATCTTTTAGCTTTGGCCAAATCGCCCGAATTAGGCGCTATGAACCGGTTAAAGGAATTCAAATATCTTTCACCGGAGGCCAAATGGAGGCTGGCTGCGGCCTATGAACTGGCAGGACAGCAAAAAGTAGCATCTGATCTTATTACAGGCTTACCCACCGCCTTCGAAGAACGCAAATTGCCCGGCATTACCTATGGTTCAGGTTTGCGCGACCAGGCAATGGTGCTGGAAACGCTCACACTAATGAATAAACGAAAAGAAGCGGAGGAAGTACTGCGATCCGTTTCCGCCCGGTTAGCAACTGAAAACTGGTACAGCACGCAAACCACGGCGTATAGCCTGGTAGCTATTGCCGCTTATTGCGGAACAAACACGGGGGGAGAAAAAATAATTGCTGCAGCCAGCGTAAATGGTAAAAATGTGAACATTAATACACAATCCTATATTACACAAATACCGGTAAGCGTTACAGACGCCAATAAAAAAATAACCCTTACCAATAAGGGAACAAATGTTTTATATGCACGGCTTATCACACAGGGGCAATCGGTTACCGGGGAAGACCTGCAGGTAAATAATAACGCCGATGTATTATCCCTGAACGTTAGCTATGCCAGCTTAAGCGGTAATCCGCTGAATATTGAAAGCATAGCACAGGGAACAGATTTCGTAGCAAAGGTAAGCATCCGTAATCCGGGCATCCGCGGTAAGTATAACAACATGACCCTTTCGCAGGTATTCCCCGGCGGATGGGAAATACTGAATACCCGCATGTTAGATAATGAAGGCAGCTTTAAATCTTCTCCTTTCAGCTATCAGGATATTCGGGATGACAGGGTATATACCCATTTTGATATAAAGGAAGGAGAAACCCTCACCTATTATGTAATGCTGAACGCGGCTTATGCAGGAAAATATTTTTTACCGGGTGTATATTGCGAAGCCATGTACGATAATACCATTAGCGCAGGCATAAAAGGGAAATGGGTAGAAGTGAGATGATTTGTGATTTATAGTTTGCGGTTTGTGATTTATTGTTAATACAATTAAAGCCCGGATGATATATTTTTAAATGAGCCTGTCTTTTTCTTCCATATATCAGCGGTTCCGCAAACTAAAAAGAAGAACCCAAATATTTTGGGTTGGTATGATTGCAGGATTGGTATGGTTTGGGTTTTGTTTGCCCGATCCCTTGTTCCAGTCGCCCACCTCTTATATTATTGAAGATGCCGAGGGAGAACTATTAGGCGCTACTATTGCCTCTGACGGGCAATGGCGTTTCCCGTATAATGAAAACATACCGGAGAAATTCAGGCAGTGCATCATCAGCTTTGAAGATAAGCGCTTCCGCCATCACCCGGGTATTGATCCCTTAGCTATATTCCGGGCCTTACAGCAAAATATACAATCTTCGCAAACAGTAAGCGGTGGCAGTACCATTACCATGCAGGTGATCCGTTTATCGCGCAATAAAAACAGGAATGTTTTTCAGAAGCTCATCGAAAGCATATTAGCGGTGCGGCTGGAAATGGCCCGTTCCAAAGAAAGTATACTGGCTTTGTATGCATCTCATGCGCCTTTTGGCAGCAACGTAGTAGGACTTGATGCGGCCGCATGGCGGTATTATGGCAGGGCGCCGGATAAGCTCAGTTGGGGCGAAACGGCGGCGCTGGCGGTATTACCCAATGCTCCGGCACTCGTGCATCCGGGGAAAAACAGGGAATCGCTGTTAAAAAAACGAAACCGCCTTTTAGATAAATTGCAGGCAGAAAAAAAGATAGACAGCACTACCTGTGCACTCGCCAAGCTGGAACCCCTGCCCCAGGCGCCAAAGCCTTTACCCCAACTGGCGCCGCACTTATTGCAGCGGTTTAAACAGGAAGCGGCTCCCGGCACTTATACACGTGTTCAAACCACTATTAACCGCAACCTGCAAAACACGGTTACACAGATCGTAGAGCAGCATCACCGTTTCTTAAAAGGCAATGGAATCAACAACGCTTGTGCATTGGTGTTAGAGGTGGAAACCGGAAAAACCCTGGCATACGTAGGCAACGCTTATCACCCCGAAAACATAACACTGCAAAGCAGCGTTGATATCATTACTTCGCGCAGAAGCCCAGGGAGCGCCTTAAAACCCATACTGTATGCCGGCATGTTAACAGACGGCTTGTTACTGCCTCATACTTTGGTACCCGATATTCCTACGCAGATCGGAGGTTATACGCCCCAAAATTTCGACTACGATTATGACGGCGCGGTTCCGGCCTCCCGTGCTTTGTTGAGATCATTAAACGTGCCTGCCGTACGCATGCTGCGTGATTATAAGTACCCGCGCTTTTATGATCTGCTGAAAAAAACAGGCATCACTACTTTAAACCAGCCAGCTGATCACTATGGACTGTCGCTTATCCTGGGCGGCTGTGAAGTTACGCCCTGGGGTATGGCCGGATTGTATGCGGGAATGGCAAGAGCGCTCAAACATGCCAAAAAAAATAACGGGAAAGTATTGGCAAAAGATTTTCATGCACCTTATTACCTTGATGCTGCCAGCCGGCAAAATAGCCCTTCAACTACCCTGGCAGCTCGAACAGCAACCTTCAATTTTGTTGACCCCGTTTCTATCTGGTATATGTTCCAGGCAATGGAGGAGGTGATGCGCCCGGGAGAAGAAGGGCTGTGGAAGCAATTCGGCTCAGCACAGCGGGTGGCATGGAAAACCGGTACCAGCTTCGGGTTCAGGGATGCATGGGCCATTGGTGTAACACCCCGTTTTGTAATTGCGGTGTGGGCCGGTAATGGCAGCGGCGAAGGCCGGCCGGGGCTGATCGGAGTACAGGCTGCCGCTCCTATCCTGTTTGATATCGTTCGTGCATTGCCGGCGTCGCCCTGGTTTGCTGAGCCCGCACTGCAATACACCAATATAACAGTGTGCAGGCAAACAGGGTTCAGGGCCAATACCGATTGCACCGATATTGACACATTAAAAGCTTCACCCAATGCTATTAATGGTCCGCTCTGCCCTTATCATACCGTTATTCACTTAGATGCAGACCAGCAATACCGGGTAACCGAAAATTGTGTGTCACCTTCCGCTATGGTGCATAAAAGCTGGCTGGTGCTTCCGCCGGCAATGGAATGGTATTATAAACGCAAGCATTTCGATTACCAGCCTGTTCCGCCTTATAAGCCGGGCTGTGCAGCCTGGGATTCACATAAGCCTATGGCGCTTATTTATCCCGAACCCGATGCAAAAATTTACGTTCCCCGCGAAATTAGCGGACAAAAGGGAAGAACCGTTTTTACCGCTGCACATCAAAAACCGGAGGCAAAAATTTTCTGGCATTTAGATGATACTTATATCGGCACTACCGTTCATACGCATCAAATGGCATTGGATCCGAATCCCGGAACTCATTTTGTAACTATCGTAGATGAAACCGGAGAACGTATTACCCGGCAATTCGTGATTTTAGAAAAGGAGGACTAAGCTTTATAAGTCTAAAACAATCCTGATATTTTGCTTTAGGGTTTGAATTTGTGCTTTGTTAAGCTTCCCTATCTGCCTGATCAGGCGTCTGTTGTCAATTGCCCTTATTTGATCAACTAAAACATCACCTATACTAATGAGTTGATCTTTCTTTAAATGTACGCGCAGCAATTGAATGTCTGGCTTTACATTGGTCGTAATTGGACAGATGATTGTAGAAAAATGCGCATCATTGAGAAGGTCTGTTTGAATAATAACAACAGGTCGTGTTTTACCAGGTTCTGTTCCTCTGGCAGGATTTAAGTCTGCAAGCCAAATGTCGTATTGCTTAATTTTCATCCATTAACTTTTCAAATTCATGCAAAACCTCCATAGCATCTTTACCTGTGAGTTTTGATTCTTCTAAAAGCTGCTTCTTTAAAAGACGCCTTTTGTTGAAAAGATTATAGATGTTAACCGCTTCATTGATGTAACGATTCCTGGCTATTTTTAACTTTGAAGTAATATCTTCTGTTTCATCAAAAATTTCATCGTCCAGTTTTAATGATAATATTTTCATACTTTCCTTTTAATAAAGGTATATACTTTAAGTATATCCTTCAAATTAAATCATTTTTATAAATGATGCTCAACATACATCACTGCCACCAGGAAGGATTGTTAGGGTTAACGGACCCTTAACCTAAGACAGAGCCTGATACCCATGACACCAACACCTCATACCTTATGCCTCATACCTTCAACCTGCAATCTGCAACCTGATATTCCCTGAAATTCCCCTATTTTTGCGCAGCTACTTAAACAGTAATAATATATACATCATGTCGGTTTTAGTTAACAAGCAATCTAAAATAATTGTTCAGGGTTTTACCGGAACAGAAGGTACTTTTCATGCTACACAAATGATAGAATACGGAACACAGGTGGTAGGCGGTGTTACGCCCGGAAAAGGCGGCAAGCAGCACTTAGACCGCCCGGTGTTCAACACCGTTGCGGATGCGGTACAGCAAACCGGCGCTGATGTTTCTATAATTTTTGTGCCGCCGGCTTTTGCTTCCGATGCTATTATTGAAGCTGCTGAAGCAGGCATCGGGCTTATTATTTGTATAACGGAAGGCATACCTGTGCAGGATATGATCAAAGCTAAACATTATCTGGCAGGCACCGCATCAAGGCTTATTGGCCCCAATTGCCCGGGTGTAATTACAGCCGGCGAATGCAAGGTGGGTATCATGCCGGGCTTCATCTTTAAAAAAGGCAGGATTGGTATTGTTTCCAAATCGGGAACGCTCACCTATGAGGCGGCAGACCAGGTGGCAAAAGCAGGACTGGGCATTTCAACCGCTATCGGAATAGGCGGCGACCCTATTATTGGTACTACTACCAAAGAAGCGGTAGAATTATTCATGAATGATGATGAAACCGATGGCATTGTAATGATAGGTGAAATTGGCGGTGGCATGGAGGCCGAGGCGGCAAGATGGATTAAAGCAAACGGCACTAAACCTGTGGTGGGCTTCATCGCCGGACAAACCGCCCCTCCGGGGAGGCGTATGGGTCATGCAGGCGCAATTGTTGGCGGCGCAGACGATACGGCAGCGGCCAAAATGAAAATACTGCGCGAATGCGGCATTACCGTAGCAGACAGCCCGGCAGACATTGGTAAAACAATGGCTGAGGTAATAGCAATGAAAGCAGCAGAGAAACTTGTGAAGATATAAACCCGAAGTTTACGATAAACTATGCAGTTGGCAGATATGCTAAAACAACTGCTGTACGAAGTCTTCCGCTGTACGAAGTCTCCGGACTTCGTACCTGTTATGTTCTCCGGAGACTCTGTCTCCGCAACGATAGCTAATGGCTGCCATTTTTCCCATTGGGCGCCTTTCCTTCCGCTTCCCGCATGCGCATCTCTTTTACATCCTGCAAAAATTCGGAGGCAAAAATAAAATCATTGAGCTTTTTACTCTTGCTGTATATGATCTGCTTATTGTTTCCTTCCCACTCTTTTTCTCCCTGGTGCATATAAACAATATGATCGCCTATCTCCATCACGCTGTTCATGTCGTGCGTATTAATAACAGTGGTCATATTAAACTCCCTGGTTACCTCGTAAATCAGCTTATCAATTACCAGCGAGGTTTGCGGATCAAGCCCTGAATTGGGTTCATCACAAAAAAGATATTTCGGGTTTAATACAATGGCACGGGCAATGCCCACCCGCTTTTTCATACCACCGCTTATTTCGGCCGGAAATTTTTTGTTGGCATCCTTCAGGTTAACCCTGTCTAAAACTTCATTTACTTTCTTTAATTTTTCTGCATAGGATAGCCGGGTAAACATATCTAAGGGAAACATCACGTTTTGCTCCACGGTTTGGCTGTCAAACAGCGCCGATCCCTGGAACAGCATACCTATTTGCTGGCGTAATTCTTTTCTTTCCTCTTCTTCCATACCGGTAAAGCTGTGGCCACTGTATAATATTTCACCGCTGTCGGGCTCAAACAGACCCACCAAACATTTCATTAAAACGGTTTTCCCGCTTCCGCTGGCGCCAATAATAAGGTTGGCTTTTCCTGTTTCCATTACTGCGCTCACACTATTGATCACTACCTTATCGCCAAAGCTTTTTTTCAAATCTTTTATCTCGATCATGAGGATATATTGATTTTATAAGAGTAATGCGGCCAATACATAATCTGCAAACAGTATCATTATACAACTGGCAACCACGGCTGTTGTACTTGCCTTGCCTATTTCAAGTGCGCCACCCTGCACAAAATATCCAAAATAAGCAGGTATGCTTGAAATGATAAAAGCGAAAGTATAGGCCTTATACAATGCAAAAGTTACATTAAAGGGAAGGAAGCCGCTTAACAGTCCCCCATCAAATTCTTCGGGAGATAGGATGCCCGCCATGGTTCCTGCCAGCCGCCCGCCCCATATGCCCAGTACGCCTGCAATGATCACCAGCAGGGGGATCATAATGAAGGAAGCCAGTATCTTGGGCATGATCAGGTAGGCCTTGGTATTGATTCCCATGATCTCAAGGGCATCAATTTGCTCGCTTACCCGCATGTTGCCCAGTTCGCTCGCAATTTTACTGCCTACCACTCCCGCCAGTACAATACAGGTAATGGTAGGCGCAAATTCAAGGATCACCGTATCGCGTACAATTTGCGCAATGGTAGATTTCGGAATAAGATTACTTACCAGCTGGTAAGCAGTTTGCAGTGTGGATACCGCGCCAATGAACAAAGCCACCACTACTACTATACCTAAAGATCCGATACCAATATCCGAGCACTGGTGCATCAGTTCTTTCCAGTACATTCTCCAGTTTTCGGGTTTGGTAAACATTCCCTTAATCATCAATATATAACGACCAAAATGGTTAAAAAAATTCATGAGGGATATTTAATAGTGAAACAAAAATACCTGAAAATGCTTAATCCGCCGGGATGTATGCTGCATTTCGCATTTCCGGTAATACCGGATGACGGATAATTCATGAGCTTTTATACAAATGCGTTACCACAAGCTCCCTCAACTGGATACGGAGCACCTCAGCCATACTGTGGCACTGAAGAAATTTATCATTGCCGAAATACGCCGCAAGCTCCTGCGACAATTGCCTTATTTTTTCAGGAGGCGCCAGCTCATCCCTATCAACAGAAGCCTTTAGATCGCCTAAGCGGTGCCGTTGCGATTTGATGCGTTTAAAAAGTTGGGCCCGTTCTTCCTGCTGGTACTGTTCTATTACTTCGGCATTCAGGTGTTGTTGCACCAATTGTACAAAAACCCTGTTTTCCTTAAAAAATTGTGGTAAATAAAAGTTTTTTCGCCCTTCATACGATTGCTGGTCAAAATCAATAGCGCGTATGCAAAATTGCACATCATCAAAGTCCTGGGTAATATCAAATACAAAATTATAGCTTCTCATGTCGCCCAATAACCTGGCAAAGCAGCGTTCGTTAAATTTCACAAACTCCTTGGCAATACGTATCGGGTTAAAATCCGGGCGGTGAAGGAACTCATTAATGAACATATCTCCGGGTACGCCGGCTATATGCTCTTCAATTAAAGTATCGTTATCAACTAAGTAATTGATATAATAGGGCGACAGCAGGTGTTCCAGCTCCAGCCCCAATATACGGGACGCGTCTGCTTTTTTTATATAGAGATAGCTATATACGTCGTTATAGTTATTAACTACTTTTACCCGGAAGGGTTGTGAATTGCCGAACACGCAAAAGTCAATTCTTTCTACATGCAAATGATCTTCAGCCTGGTTGGCGCCGGCAGCTTTAATGAAAGAGTATATCCGTATGAGCGACTGGTGAATTTCACGGGTAAGCGACTGATGATAAAAAACGGTTTCCCACAGCGTATCCTCACCATTTTTATTATAACAGGGCATAGCGCCCTGGAAATACCTTAACGAATCGTAAGAAATGGGCAGTTGTATCTCCCTGCCATATCGTTTTAAATATTTTTTAAAAGATTTGCTTACCGCATACACATTCTTTTTACGGGAAATATGGTTATGGTATCCCTCTATCATTCCTTTGCCATTTTGTGATCATACTCCTTTTATTTTTTACCCTGTACCTTCTTTTTGGGTTTCGCTGCCTCTTTTGTTTTCGTATATGATCCCTCAAAAATACATTTAATCCCCCGGTAATTGCCACAGCCCTGCACTTCGCTAAGAGTTACTTTATTCCCGGAAAAGGCCAGTTGCAGCACGCAGGGATCACCGGCCTGCCGGTACTGCGCTATATTAGGCTTCACCAGCACGGCTTCACCTTTCAGCTCGCCGGAGCAATCGTCTTTTCTTTCAAAATGTATAAAGAACAATAGCTTTTTTGCATCTCTTCCATCGCGTACGGAAACAAAATTCTTTTTGTTCTGCACATAATCGCCCGACAGCTTATGCTTCCGGGAAAAAGTGTCTATAGGATTATATACTTCTTTGGGAACAACCGGCTCGTTGGATTCTATCTTAATAAGCGTAAATACGCCCGCGGTATTATAAACATATGCATTCAGCTTATAATACTGCTGTCCGTCGGAACCCTTATGCGTTTCACTGGTAGTAACCACCCAACGCTTGTCTATACTGCCCGTTATAGATTTACGCCGGTCAGGATTGTTATGCACCAGGGGCATCGCAGCCTTAAAGTTTTTATCTTCATCAAAACATAAAATATAAGCCATTTGCCTGGCAAGCGTGGCCGCCTTCACCAGCAGGTACGTTTCTTTATGCTCCACTTCTATTTTACCTAAAGCATAAAACTTAGGATGCGTATTTTTTCCATAGTTTTTGCTGTATACTGTGTCGGGTACAAACTGATTCAGTATTTTGGTACTGATCAATAAAGAATCGGGCAGCTTCCTGCTGATCTGGGTATCGGCCATTGCATAAGGCAGGGGAAGCTCCTGGAAGAACCCGATAAAATCATTGATATCCACCGGGTCTTCGCCGGAAAGGTCCTTCTTTTTGCTTTTACACGCCAGCAACACAAGTACAGCCATACAAATGGTAAGAAACTTTTGCATATTACCTGGTTTCAGCCTGTAAAATATGGCTTTTTAGAATTTTCACCACATAAAACCAGTTCAGGCAACCGGCAACAGGCATATAGCACCGGGGAAATGCTAACATAACCAGGTGCGCATGTCTCCCGAATGCAAGGATAAAACAGGTTGATCTTAAAATTATTACAAAATAAAAAATTATTATTAGATTAGCCTAAAATTTTAATTAGATTATATGAATTATTCTGTTAGCAAACGATCCACTCAACATACAATTTGCACATGATGAACCGCAGCAATAATTCAGACGTATCATTAAGCGAGGTGCATCAAAGCATAGACACTACCCGGTTGCAACACAAACCGAAATGGAAACGGGCGCTGGCTTTTTTAGGTCCCGCTTACTTAGTGAGCGTTGGATATATGGACCCGGGTAACTGGGCAACCGACCTGGCCGGGGGCAGCAAGTTTGGCTATACGTTGATATGGGTACTGCTGATGAGCAACCTGATGGCTTTATTGCTGCAGAGCCTTTCTGCAAGATTAGGCATCGTGCGCGGAAGAGATCTGGCCCAGGCTAACAGGGAAAGCTACCCGAAATATATCAACTTCATCCTCTATATACTGGCCGAAATAGCCATTGCCGCCACCGACCTGGCAGAAGTGCTGGGGATGGCCATAGGGCTGCACCTGCTTACCGGCATCCCCCTGTTATGGGGTGTAAGCATTACCGTATTAGATACCTTTCTATTATTATTCCTGCAGCGCATGGGCATGCGGGTAATGGAAGCTTTTATTATAGGATTGGTAGCAGTGATAGGGATTTCTTTTTTAATTGAGATACTGCTTGCCAGGCCCGATATGGCAGAAGTAGCAACCGGATTGATACCCAGCTTACCCAATAATGAAGCATTGTATATTGCTATCGGCATTATCGGCGCCACCGTAATGCCGCACAATTTATACCTGCATTCTTCATTAGTACAAACCCGGAAAATAAAAAGAGACGAAAAAAGCATCCGCTATGCATTAAAGATGAGCGTGGTAGACAGCACCATTGCATTAAACCTTGCCTTCCTGGTAAACGCCGCCATACTGGTACTTGCCGCGGCTACTTTTTTCAAAACCGGCCGCACCGAAGTTGCCCAATTAGAAGAAGCGCACCAGTTATTATCTCCATTGCTGGGAAGCAATATCGCTTCGGCACTTTTTGCCATCGCATTAATTGCCGCGGGGCAAAGCTCTACCGTTACCGGCACGCTTGCCGGACAAATTGTTATGGAAGGCTATCTCCGGCTGCGCATTAACCCTTTACTAAGAAGGTTGATTACCCGCCTCATTGCCATTGTGCCTGCATTGATCGTGATCGGTATTTATGGTGATAAAGAATTAGACGCTTTGCTGATCCTGAGCCAGGTGATACTGAGCTTACAGTTAGGCTTTGCCGTTATACCGCTTATTCATTTTGTAAGCGATAAAAAAACGATGGGCAAATTCGCCATAAAGCCTGTTACCAAATTCTTTGCATGGACCATTGCTCTCATCTTAGTATACCTTAACATTAGAATGGTAGGCGGCGAGTTTGCCGCCATTTTTGAAAACCCAGGCAATGTATTCTGGAAATTTGTTATTATTGCTGCCGGCGTTTTTTTCTTCAGTCTTTTGCTATATATTAGTTTCCGTCCTTTATTTTACAAAATTGCCAAACCAGCCTCACTTACAGTACATCCGGATATGAAAGACAGCTTTGATTTGAATATACCAAAGTTTGACAAAATCGCCGTCGCGCTCGATTTCAGCAAAAACGACAGCAAACTTATATCGTATGCCCTTGCACAGGGCAATACACATGCCACCTACCTGCTCATTCATGTAGTAGAAAGCGTTTCTGCAAGATTGCTGGGAAGAGAAAGCGATGATCATGAAACAAAAGAAGACGAAAAAAGGCTGCTGTCATATAAAAAAACCTTGCAGGAAAAAGGATATAAAGCAGATATAGCGCTTGGATTCGATAAAAGAGCCGGTGAAATTGTACGTATTACCAAGGAGCAGCAGGCCGATATGCTGGTAATAGGCGCTCACGGGCACAGCGGTTTGCAGGACTTTATACACGGGCAAACCATAAACACCGTAAGGCATGAATTGAAAATTCCGGTACTGGTGGTGAATGTGTGAGGGGGGTGGGATGTTACAGGTTGCAAGGTATAAGGAGGTACAAGGTCACGGCCCTATACCTTTCACCCTATACCCTCCACCCTCATACCTCCATTCTCAAACTATTTCAGTAATTTCATTCTATTCATTAGGCTAACCTTTTTGTATGCTGATTAAAACCTTTGGAAGCGCCGTGTATGGGGTGGAGGCCCTTACCATTACGGTGGAAGTAAACGTTACCGATGGAAAATTTTTCTATCTGGTAGGATTGCCGGATAATGCGGTAAAAGAAAGCGAACAGCGCATTGAAAGCACTTTAAAAAACAACGGGTATTACATGCCCCGCATTAAAGTTATTGTAAACCTTGCTCCCGCTGATATTAAGAAAACCGGTACGGCTTTCGACTTACCCATCGCGCTCGCCATCCTGGGCGCCAGCGAACAACTTCCCAATGCTGAAAGGCTTTCCGAATACGTTATTATGGGTGAACTGAGTCTGGATGGAAATATTCAACCCATCAAAGGCGCATTACCTATCGCCATTACCGCCAGGAAAGAGCAGTTTAAAGGTTTGATATTACCCATGCAGAATTGCAGGGAAGCCGGTATGGTAAATAACCTGAACGTATATGGTGTGAGCCACATCAATGAAGTAATTGATTTTTTTAAGGACGAAACCTCGCTTCAGCCTGTGGTAGTGAATACGAAGGAAGAATTTTACCAGTCGCAGTACAGCTTTGAGTTTGATTTTAGCGATGTAAAAGGCCAGGAAAACATTAAACGCGCGTTGGAAATTACTGCAGCGGGTGGGCATAACGCCATATTAATAGGTCCGCCCGGCGCCGGAAAAACCATGCTGGCCAAACGACTACCTTCCATTTTGCCTCCGCTTACCTTACAGGAAGCGCTGGAAACCACAAAGATCCATAGCGTGGCCGGTAAGCTTCCTGCTAATACTACTCTTATTTCGCGCCGGCCTTTCCGTTCTCCGCACCATACCATTAGTGATGCGGCGTTGGTAGGAGGTGGCGGAATACCTCAACCGGGAGAAATATCATTGTCGCACAACGGCGTATTGTTTTTAGATGAACTGCCCGAATTTAAAAGAACAGTGCTGGAAGTAATGCGGCAGCCCATGGAAGAAAGAAAAGTAACGATCTCTAGAGCGAAAGTGGCGGTAGATTTTCCGGCAAGCTTCATGCTCATAGCTTCTATGAACCCATGCCCCTGCGGCTTTTACAACCATCCGGAAAAGGAGTGTTCCTGCCCTTCAGGCGCAGTTCAAAAATACCTGAATAAAATTTCGGGGCCGCTGTTAGACAGGATTGACCTTCATGTGGAAGTTACGCCTGTTCCCTTTTCAGCATTAGCTGCACAAAAAGGAGGTGAGGATTCCGCTTCCATAAGACAACGGGTTATTAAAGCAAGAGAAATACAGTCCATGAGATATACCGGTCATGCAGGTATTTATTGCAATGCGCAAATTGGCAGTAAAATGCTGAAAGAAATATGCGGCATAGATGCAGCAGGACAAACGCTTTTAAAAACCGCGATGGATAAGCTTAATCTTTCAGCAAGAGCTTACGACCGCATACTGAAAGTTTCACGAACCATCGCAGACCTTGCGGACAGTAGCCATATCAGAACAGAACATCTTGCAGAAGCCATACAATACAGGAGCCTCGACAGGGAAGGATGGGCAGGCTAACTATAAAAAGCCATTCATTCTTTGCCGCATATCTAATAAAAGTTTCTGGTAGGTTTTTCCCCTTATCTCCTTCTGTTTTTCTGCAGTAGTAACAGGGAAGATCAGTTTATAAATAAAAGAGAAGGTCTGTGCCGCTGTTATTCTAACGATGCGCAGATCCATCCAAAAGTTGGCATTTCTCACATAAAAGGCATCCCACTGGTACCGTTTGAAAATGCTTTCATAGGTTTTAGCCGGACCGCGGAATCCTTTTACCTGGGCCAAACCGGTTATACCTGGTTTTACAATATTGCGGAACTTATAATTATCAATAACTTCTGAGAAATGCTGGCAATCGCTGTGCATATGGGGGCGTGGGCCCACAATAGTCATATCTCCCATCAAAACGTTAAAGAATTGCGGTAACTCATCAAGGTTAGAATTGCGGAGAAATTTTCCCACCCTGGTAATGCGGGGATCATTTTGAACCGCCTGCTGTGTATCGGCCTCCTTATTCATCACCATTGTTCTGAACTTATAGCAATTGAACGACCGGCCGAGAAAGCCCACCCGCTTTTGTACAAAAAATATGCTTCCTTTAGAACTTAGCCTGATCAAAATGGCAATTAAGGGCAATAACCAGCTCATTAATAATATAATAACCGAAACAGATAATACAAGATCAAAAGATCGCTTAACAATAAGATATTTCTTTTTCTCCCGGATATAGGTTCGCAATGATTCCTGGCTCTTTAATTTAAGATTCCGGTCGTAGGATAATGGTTTAATACTTGATACAAACATTATGGTCTTCTTTTATAGGTCTTCGTAAAATTCGCCCCAACACCGGTAACGGTATTTTGGAAATTTGCACAAAGAAACAGGTTTCAACGTAAAAAAATTAAGCCAAACTTTCTGTTTGGGCCATCTTTCACAAAAAATTTTCATTTAATGTGTTGAATGAACGGTTACAATGTTTTAGCTATCAGGTTTATTTGACAGGTTGCTTTTGCATAACGTTGCTTTGAAGAAAAAATTTTGATGCCAACTGATTTATAAGAAAAAAAAACACATTTAAGTGTTTTTACTTACAATATAATAATAGAAATAAAATTATATATAGTAACTAAATATCAAAAGCGGCTTTAGGGATATGAACAGCTATAAATATGTTTATCCTATTGAATATAAAGTAGGTTTGTATGAGTATTTGCCACATTGTTTTATATCCACATCGTTTTCATTTTAGAACTCTTTCATATATTTGATTTTTTTAAGTAACTATTACCAACAATACTTTTAACATTCTGTTTCATGCAGCCAGATACTAAACCAACCAATGATCAAAAAGAAAGTGAAATTGATCTGGGTGTTTTTTTGAACCTCGTTGGAAAATTATTTTCCTCTATAGCCAGGGCTATTGGATCATTTTTTTCTTTTCTATTCCAGCTTATCCTTTCCATTTTCATATTCATTAAGCGAAAAATTGTGTGGTTAGTAGCAGGAGCACTGGCAGGTTTGAGCCTGGGCCTATATTTCTATTTTAAAGAAGGTCCGGTATACTATTCAGATATGATAGTAAGATCTAGCCTTGGAAGTTCAAGGCAGGTGTATAATGCTATAGACTATTTTAATTCATTAATTAGTGATGAGAAGATAAAAGAGCTCACTGATGTATTTGACATTACGGAAACAGCCAGCAGAAAATTAATCCGGTTTGAAATATCACCTGTAGATGATGAACTTGAAACTGTTAAATTCTATAAAGACTTTATATCAGATTACAGCCGTAACAACCCGGTCAATGACACCCAAAGAGTAATGGTTATTAAATATGATGATTTCAGAAAAAACCTTACTGGTGTTAATTATCCGCTACAGCGCATAAGGGTGTATAGCCACAGCCCGGAGATATACCGGAGCATACAGTCCGGCTTAGTTAAAAATTTGGAGCAAAACAAGGACCTTATAGCGTTACAGGACAAATTAAGAAATGTATTAAAAGAAGAAGAAGCGCTGTTAAGCCGCTCTTTAACAAGCTTAGATTCTTTGCGCATTGCTTATAATATAAGCATTACCCGGGGAAACGCTAAAGGTGAAGGAGGAAATGTGGTACTGGGTAGCAACAATAAAAGCTTTAGCAATCCTGAAATTGAACTGTACGATAAAGAAATGCAATTGAAAGATGCAATAACCGGCATACGAAATAAGCTTATTGAGGAGCAAAGTACTTTTCGCATTACTTCAGACATTAATAAGAGAGGTATGAAAATTTCGGGCTATAACCAGGAATTTTTCAAATATGCATGGATGGGACTGCTTACCTCTTTTTTCCTGGTATTGCTCATTGAGTGTTACAGGTTCCTGGACAAGATGGATAAAAAGCAAAGCCGGAAACACACTAAACCAGATCAGTAAACAACTTTAAAAATATGCAGCATACGTTGTTCGTCGTGCGGCGAAATGCTGTCAGCGGAAAATTCATCCCCACCAATTACATGGTAGTAATGGCCTTAGTTTGTAACCAATGTTCAAAAGATTATCTCAAATAGCGTTCCTGACCGGTGCAGCGCATGTATTTACCTTGGTTGCACTGAAATTCCTTTCAAAGAACACTTCAGCCGCTACCTTATCTTCCATTGGGGAAATTGATTCTATATTTCAACTGTTAATAAGCATACTCGGTTTCGGGCTGCAGCTTTCAGTGGTCCGGCATATTGCGATGGAGAAAAACTGGAAGCCATTTTATTACCAGGCACAAAGCGCAAGGATCACATTAGGATTGTTAATGATGGCGATCGTTCTGTTTGCCCCCCTGTATCCTGCCTGCTGGCTTTTTATATTCGCTCCTGTTTTTGCATTAAGCGGCGATTATGCGCTGTATGGAAGAGGGCAGCCTGTTAAAGCCGCCATATGGGCATTTTGCAGAACTTTTATCCCCGCTCTGTTGCTTATTATATTTGTCTTTATCAATAAAACATATCTTTCCGCTGCTTACGTAAGCAGCACTGTAGTTATATTTGGGATCACCGGTTTCGCCATCTCACGTCAGCTTCAATGCAAATACCTGCTGTCTCCGGTTTTTCCCGCGCTAAAATTATATCTCCAAAATATAAGCCTGGGAATCGCCACGGTAGTAATGTATATACTGGGATTGGGATTGCTATTCGTTGCGTCTTTTTTTTATAATGAACAGGTGCTGGCGGTGAGCTACCTCGGTTTAAAGTTATACGTTATTTTTAAAGGCATAATGCGGATCATCAACCAATCTTTCATAAAGGAAATGATACACGATGAAATGACACTCAGGGCAGATGAACTCTCTATTCTTGTTGGATCTTCCTTCCTCGGCGCTTCCCTCATTTTCCCTAAAAGCATGATTACTATATTTTTTGGAATACAATACATAGCATTTACAGGTTTTATTATCCTAATCGGCCTATCTGCTTTAGTGATGTGCATTTTCATAAGCTTTCATACCCGTTCTCTTTTTAAGAAAAAAGACAAAATATATGCAAAGTATGCTGCTGCCGCTGCTATCACATCAATAGTTGCCGTTATTATACTGTCTTTTTTCAGGCAAAGCCCCCTTAATATTGGGTTAGCCTTATTTACAGGCGAGTTGATATTTGCTGCAGGACTGGTTTACATTAATAAAGATGCAGCAATATTATTAAGGATAAAATTTCTGCTCACATCGCTTTTATGCCTGCTGCTTCCGCTGATCATAAGGTATTTTATGGATGACACCTTTGCCGGACTTTATACCGGGATGGCAATGCTGGGAGGAGTGTATATTGCGCTTAACTACCGGAAATTATTCAAGACAAATCTCAACTTCAAATAAGTTTGAAATACCCCGCTGTTATATGGAACAAACTTTTTAGTATAGAAGGACTGGTTGTTCTTTATTTCTTTTTACTGCTGTTTTTTGGTAAAGCATTTACCAAATTCCAGGTTGCAGGCCCCCTTTATCTGCACGATCTGTATTTGGGCTTACTTACGCTTATTGCTATGAACAACAGGAAAAAAATAACCCTGCGTTTTATACCTGTTCTTATTATAATTGTTCTGGCATTTATTTATCTTGTATTTAGTCTTGTTTATTACGAACCCAGAGGTGAAATGCTGACCATCACCTTCCGGCAATTCAACCTTATTGTATACCTTTTGTGCAGCTACCTGCTTTTTAATTTACTGGTAAAAAACAACAGTGCCGTCCGGAAGATCATTTCTCTCATCTTGTACCTTTCGGTAGCATCTGTTATACTTCAGATCGTTTTTATTGTATATGGTTATCTTTTTATAAACAATTTTTCTCTTTTCAGAGAGGGAGAATATAATTACTTTTCCCCGCTGATCATTTTTGGCATTATAACTTACGCTGCAGTAGCATTGGCTTATGAAGAAAAGGCTCCGGTCAGGTTCTTAAAATTCTCAGGCTGCCTGGTGTTGTCAACCATGCTGGGGCATTCTTCTGCTTTCCTGGCCATTTTTTGTATTGGATTACTCTATTTTTTTATGCGTATAAAGCCAATGCAAAGACTCATAGCCGTTTGCATTATCCTTTTATCGCTTCTGGTTTTATTTCTTTTGCCTCAATTCAGGGATGCCAATGCAGGCTGGCGGCTATTATACTGGGGACACGTACTGAAAGAATCAGTTATAACAAAACATGCCGTGCTGGGCAGCGGCTTCGGTCAGCCCTTTATGAGCTATCGTTTCGCAGTATATATCAATGAAACCATTCATTCCGCCATCATGATAGATGAATATTACCCGATGGCACGCTATCTTTCACCGCCCCACAATTCGTGGCTTTCCTTTATTTTTCATATCGGGTTGCTGCCAGCCCTGTTGTTCCTGCTGCCATTGAAAAATGTTGGGCTCACTATCATGCTTTCACCTTTGCCTGCCAGCAGGAATAAATCATTTTTGCTGCTTGCCTTTGCCGGTTGCTTTGTTTGGGTATCTTTTAATGTGATACTGGAACTTCCTCATTCTGCAACATATTTCTGGCTCATCTATTTTACAACGGCCTATGCTTTCAGATATAAACACCTGGATCGGATATAGGCCTTCTATTGAGCACGTTTTGCTATTACTATCATCCCTTTCCCATATTGTGGGAAAACAGGCTTTATTAAGTGAATGCTATTCAGCAGAAAGGCTGCAATTTTCTTTTTTACACGTGTAAATGCCGTATCACTAACACGGGTAAAATCAACCTTTTCCCATACTACAATATTGTCTATTACATCAAATGAAAATTTTCCAAGCAGCGCTTTTATAGAATTGAAAGAAAAAACATAGTTGTGATCGGGATGTATGCTCTCTTTTCCAAAAAAGCTGTATATCCAAAAAAGAAAGTAATAATTGTTAGGGGTGGTAAAGATCACAGTGGTATCCGCACGGCAAAAGCGCATTACAGACTGAAGGAAAAGTCCGCAGTTGTCAATATGTTCAATAATTTCACCAAGTACAATTACATCAAAATTTTCATCATAGTTCCACGACTCAAGATCGGCATAATAAACATCCTTGTATCCCTTTCTTTTCATTTCATTTATGCCTTCCTCATCAACGTCAACTCCCACAAGCCGTTTTGCTGTAGTAGCCAGTATGTCGTGCAATAAAAGCTTTGTCGCTATTCTTTCACCGAGCAGTTCGCTGTCAACGCACCCGCCATGTAAAACCGTTTTCCCTTTAACGTACTCCTGCAAAAACTTGTCACGGTTATTGATAACCGTAAGTTTGGGAAATTTACTTGAAAATTTAATATTCATGTTATCAGGCATTAGATTTTAATAACTGACGCTTATTTGCTTCCAGGTCATAAAGTATAACTTGCAGTCTTTCCTGCAACTGGCAATGAAATTACTGCATTAAAAAATAAGTATATGCAATATATTTTTTTTGTTTACAATAGGCATGGATAATATATTTTTGTTCATAATGAAAAAAATTCTTTTTATTGTTCAACTGCCTCCTCCCATTCATGGTGCTTCGCTTGTTAACAGCTATGTTGTTAACAATCCGTTTATACGGGAAAATTTTTTCTGTAAGGTATTACCCCTGCAATTTGCGAATTCTGTAGCGAATATCGGTAAGTTTTCTGTGAGGAAAATATTGCTCACCCCTGTTTTTACGGCCAGGCTGATTTGGACCCTCTTCATTTTCCGTCCCACTCTTGTGTATTACAATTTTGCCCCGTCCGGCCCTGCATTTTACAGGGATGCATTATATGCTTTGATTATAAAAGCCTTTGGTATTAAACTGGTTTTACATCTCCATGGGCGCGGCGTTGCGGAAAACAGCAGCAAGCGGCGATGGAAAACATGGCTATATAAGCAGGTATTCAAAAATACTTTTCCAATTTGCCTCGCCGAACGTTTATCTTCAGACTTCCGTAACGTGCATTTTGGAAAATATTATGTGCTTACCAATGCCGTACCCCTGCAGCTTAATCTGCCCCGGAAAAAAGATCACAGTTATCCAACATTTATCTTTCTGTCGAACCTCTATAAAAGCAAAGGCATATTAACTTTCCTGGAAAGTATGAAAATACTGAAGCAAAGCGGAATAGGTTTTAATGCGCTCATTGTGGGCAACAATGGAGATTTTACCATTGAGGAAGCCAGGAAGTTTATAAACACAAACAACTTAGGAGATCATATCAGCGTTATGGGCCCATTATACGACAGTGAAAAATTTGATGCGCTTTGTTCGGCAGATTATTTCGTATTCCCCAGCTTTTACGTTAATGAGGCTTTTCCGCTGACTATCCTGGAAGCAATGCAATGCGGATTGGTTACTGTTTCTACGTTTACCGGCGCCATTCCCGACATAATTGAAGACGGTAGAAATGGGAAATTGTGTGGCAGCACCGATCCGCAGGATTGGGCAGATCTTCTCGAAAACATGATTGACGACCCCGAAGCGGCAAAGCGTATGGGAGAAACAGCCCGTAGGGATTTTCACGAAAAGTACACCTTTGAAATTTTCGACAAAAATGTATTTACCATTATCCACGATATTTTAAACAAACAGTAAAGATGTGCGGCATAGCAGGGTTTATTAATTTTAAGGATCCCGTTACCCTGGCTCAAATGGCTAACCGGGTACAACAGCACCGGGGCCCCGACAGCCAGGCCCACTGGCAGTATAATAATGTATGCTTTGCACATCAAAGATTATCTATAATTGATCTTGACAAAAGATCGGATCAGCCCTTTACTAAAGGCAACCTCACCATTATATTCAACGGGGAAATATATAACTACGAGGCATTAAAAGATCAAATCCGGCAATGGGATCCCTCAGTGGAATTCAAAACTACTTCCGATACGGAAGTATTGCTTGAGCTTTACCGTATAAAAAAAGAGAAATGCCTTGATGACCTGAATGGAATGTTTGTTTTTGCCATTTTTGAAACTGATACCAATAAACTTTTCATTGCGCGGGATCATTTTGGAATAAAACCTTTGTTCTACACCCGGATCAATAATGCTTTCACCTTTTCTTCAGAACTGAAAACATTACTCAAGGTACCCGGAGTAAATAAAACACTTAATAAAAAAGCCCTGGTGGCTGCCGTTAATTACCTGTGGATTCCCGGAAATATTACCTGCTTCGAAAATATATACAAACTACCGGCTGCGCATTATATACTCATAGATCTTACAGGCGGGTTGCCGGAAATTAACCCCATAAGATACTGGGAGCTAAAGGAAAGTGCCTTTATTGAAAATGAAGCGGAAGCAACTGCGAAGCTGAAGGCATGCATGGAAAATTCCCTTCAAAGGCACATGATCGCTGATGTACCGGTAAGCGCCTTTCTCAGCGGAGGGCTCGATTCCTCGCTGATATCAGTACTTGCAGCAAAACACAACAGCCGTTTATCTACGTATACAATTGCTACATCTGATAAAGACAAAAAAGCGGAACAAATGCCGGAAGATGAACGGTATGCCAAAAAGCTGGCAGCATTGCACCATTTCGATCATAATGAAATCCTGGTAGAGGCAGATATCATTAACGATCTGAAAGAAATGGTGTATACGCTGGATGAGCCCATTGGCGACCCGGCTGCATTAAATACACATCTTATTTGTGCGGCAGCGAGGAAAAAAGGAGTAAAGGTTTTATTGTCGGGGATGGGAGCCGATGAAATTTTCTTTGGCTACCGAAGGCATAAAGCAATACTGCTGGCTAAAAGGTATAAAAAAATACCTGCTGTAATAAGAAACCTGATCACAAGATTGACAGGAACGCTGCCCGTTAAACAGGGTGAAAAAGGTATTCGTTTGTTCCGGTGGGCCAAGCGTTTTATTTCTTTTGCAAATTTAAGCACTGAAGAAGCATATATGAGAAGCTATTCTTATTACAGCGCAACAGAAATACAGCAACTGTTCAGGGAAGATATAACCGCGGAATATGACTGGCTGCGAAGCCAGCACAGGAGCATCTTTAACCAGCTTTATAAAGATGATCTGATTAACCAGGTCTGTCATACGGATATTCATATGTTTATGCAGGGCCTGAATCTCAGTTATACCGACAGGGCTTCTATGGCGGCTTCCGTTGAGGTAAGAGTGCCCTTTATTGATAAGGAAGTTATTGAACTGGCAATGAAGATCCCCGGCAAGCTCAAGTATAAATACAAACAAAGCAAGTACATATTAAAAAAAGTAGCAGAAGATTATTTGCCCAAAGAAATCATATACCGTCCCAAGGCTTCTTTTGGCGCACCTATCCGCTCCTGGATCAGCGGGGAATTGCGGCCGCTGGTTGATGAATTACTCAGTGAGGACGCTGTAAATCAACGGGAGATTTTTAATTACAATTATATCAGAAGGATTATTGATAACGACAGAAAAGGAGCAGAAGACAATGCATACAGATTATATATGCTTATAACAATGGAATTGTGGTTCAGACAATATATAGATTAAAAAGTTGTTAAATACTGCGGCATGATTTCTGTGAACTTATACCTGGCAACAGATTTCATTCGCCTAAAAGAAGCAATTTTTGAATATTTATATTAAGCCTAATATCTCATTGCATGTTATTCTCGTAACCATTTTGATTGCCGGAACAATATTCCTGTCTTCCTGCTCCAAAAATGAACACACAATTTTTGAGATCAATATTCCACCTGCTATACCAGGCTCCAACCTTTTGTTAAATGCAGATTTTTCCACATGGGATAGTGCCTACACATTGCCTCAAAACTGGCAAATGAGACAGATTTATCAGAATACAGATGTGTTTACTCATTCTGCCAACGGACTGAGCATGAAAAGCAATTCAGAAGGAGAACATATCTTATTTCAAACGATAAATGTGCAGCCGAATACTTTTTATAAAGTGAGCACAACAATCAAATACGATATCAGCAATCATATTGCAGGTGGGGTATATGTATTTAATACTGCCACCCGTATGCTCCTGGGAAAATATGAAAAAGCAGACAGTAAAGGCGAAGCATTATTTGAATTTCTTTTCAACAGCGGGATTGCCAATAATGTAAGCATAGAAATTGGCTTCCCGGATGGTATGTCGGGTTCTTTTGATTGTGGCCCGGTTCAGGTGGTACAACAAAATTATGAACCGCATATAACCAAAACCGGTTTTTCGGATTACCTGAATCAAAAGGCGGCGCTGTCTTTCAGCGCTGATCAACTGGATAGTAGTATTTCTTTATTATGCGACTATATAAACGGCGTTTTGCAATCTGTGATCAGAGGATACGATTTATTTGCAGGTGAATTACCCGAATTGCAAACACTGTTGATCAACCGCAATGAATATATTTACCTGCCGTATTATCTAAGTGTGCCCGACAGCGCTTCTGTTGCCTACTGTCAGCGATCGTCGCTAAGCCTGCAGGAAATACTGACCAATGAATTCAATATTCCCACAAGAGCCATACACCTGCAGGATGACACACAAACAGGGTTTCACCAGTTCCTTGAATACTGGAACCCCTTTCAGGAAAAGTGGATAGTAATAGATCCTTATTTCTCCTTCAGGTACCGGAACGAAGATGGCACCTTTCTTTCCGGCGGAGATCTGCAAAATGAAACGGCTCCCTGGGATAAAATAGCTCCATTCGGACAGTATGCGTTCAGCACATTAATAGAAGAGCTACAGGAAATGTGGCACAACAAAGCCTACTTTGTAACCGGGGCATCTTACACGCTTTCCTATCCATTTCAATAAAGCCGGGTAAGTAAATCATAACTGACCTCTGGTTATATAAATGCAATACAATACATTTGTTCACCTGCAATATTGCTGACGACTGTTTAAAGTATAGTATAGCTTCAATGAAACAAGTGATTCAAAATTTTAAAACGGGTGAGCTGTATGTAGATGAAGTACCTGCTCCGGCATTAACCAAAGGCATGGTTCTAATAGAAAATAAATTTTCCTTAATCAGCGCCGGAACGGAAAGGAGCACCGTAAAAGTGGCTAAGGCTAACCTGCTTGGAAAGGCCAGGCAACGTCCGGACCTGGTAGCGCAGGTTATACAAAATGTAAGGAAAGAAGGCCTGAAGGCAACACTTGAAAAAGTACGCACCAAATTAGACACGCTAAAAGCATTGGGTTATAGCACTTGCGGCAGGGTAATAGCCTCAATGGATACCAACCATTTTTTTAAGCCCGGCGATAGGGTAGCATGTGCGGGACAGGACTATGCATCGCATGCTGAAGTGATCTGTGTTCCTCAAAACCTGGTAGTTAAAATTCCAGACACCGTTCCATATGAAGAAGCAAGCTTTACTACCCTGGGAGCAATAGCCATGCAGGGCCTGCGGCAGGCCGATCCCAAACTCGGAGAAACGGTTTGTGTAATTGGGTTAGGTCTTCTTGGACAGATCACATGCCAGTTGTTGAAAGCCAATGGATGTAAGGTACTTGGCATTGATATTTCAGAATCTCTTGTTCAGCTAGCACGCAATCTGGGGGCAGATGATGCTGTTCAGCGCAGCGATGCCAACCTTATGGCTATGGCAAACCAGTTTACCAATGGCTACGGGTTTGACAGCGTAATTATCACCGCGGCCACTTCCTCAAACGACCCCATAGAATTATCGGCCGAAATTACGCGTAAAAAAGGAAAGGTGGTAGCCGTTGGCGCCATTAAGCTGGATGTGCCCAGGGATCCCCATTTCTATCGCAAAGAGCTGGATTTAAGGCTTTCCTGTTCGTATGGTCCAGGCCGTTATGATACGGAATATGAAGAAAAAGGCATTGATTATCCTTACGCCTATGTAAGGTGGACAGAGCAACGGAACATGGAAGCGTTTCTTCAACTGGTGGCGCAGGGTGGCATTAACATTAAACCACTCATCACCCATACATTTGATATAACAGAAGCGGAAACGGCTTATGATATTGTAACAGGAAAAAGACAGGAACCGCATATTGGTATTTTGCTGCATTATCCCGACAATGACAGCAAGTTCATACACACAAAAATCATTCAGCATAACGGGGCAGCGCAGCAGCAAATTGAGGCGGGATTTATAGGTGCAGGAAGCTTCGCACAAAGTTACCTCATTCCCAATGTAAAAAACTTTGGAGGAGGATTAAAAGTAGTAGTAACCTCAAAGGGTATTACAGCACAAAATGTAGCTCAGAAATTTTCTTTTGACAGTGCGTCGTCAAACAGTAAGGATGTAATTGACAATAAGGAAATAAATACAGTTTTTATTGCCACACCACACAATTCACATGCTCCTTATGTAATAGAAGCGCTAAAAGCAGGCAAAAATGTATTTGTTGAAAAACCGCTTGCAATGCACGAGGAGGAACTGGAAAACGTAAAAGCCTGCTATATGCAACAGGGCGGGAGACTAATGGTGGGATTCAACCGCAGGTTTTCTCCGGTAGCAAGTGCATTGAAACAAAATTTTAAGGGTATTAATGAACCGCTGGTAATGAATTACAGAGTGAACGCCGGTTTCATTCCTAAGGATCACTGGACCCAGGATGAGCAAACCGGTGGAGGTAGGATCATTGGCGAAGTATGTCACTTTATTGACCTGATGCAGTATTTTACGGAAGCGCTGCCTCAAACCGTATTTGCCCAATGCATCCATTCGGCTAATAGTGTTAATAAGAATGACGACAATATCGTGATCAATATCCAGTTTACAGACGGGTCAGTGGGAAGCATTGTATATGTGGCTACCGGCGATAAGGCATTACCAAAAGAACGGCTTGAAGTGTATGGGGGAGGGAAAATTGGCATTATCAACGATTTCAGGGGCGGCGAATGGTACAGCAATAATAAAATGGTCAAATTAAAAATGGAGGGAAAAGGTCATACGCAGGAAGTTCATGCATTTCTTAACGCAATAAAGGAAGGACACCCCTCACCTATTTCTTTTGAATCCATGTATGCTACCACCAAAGCAACTTTAAAAATATTAGACAGTTTACATACCGGTTTGCCCCAGCAAATATAAATTTGACTTTTTGTTGACCACCGATAAAATATACAGGTATTGCCTGCTGGGTGTGGCAATTGTTCTGCCGTCACCTTTATATGGAGGCGTATTATTTTTTTTAGCTATAGCAGCAGTTTGCTGGATCATACAAAAAAATTACCGGCAGTTGCCCGGATCTCTATATAAAAAGCAGGTGTTGTTACCCACTTTACTCTACCTGTACATAGTTGCGGGGTTCTTTTTCTCTGAGAACTTCAGAGTAGCGCTAAGCACATTATCCACCATGCTGCCCTTTATTTTATTCCCTGTTTTTATAGGCACATCTCCTCTTATCAACAGGGAATTACTCCGGAAGATCAGTATATCTTTCCTCATTTCCATAACGGTAACCTTATTGTTCGCCGTGATTTACAATATTATCAATATAGCGGTAACAGGTATTACCAGTGTAATGCTGTTTGACGGGTATTATCATAAGCTGCACTCATTCGGGCTAACCAATGTTTACTATAACTGGCATCCCACATATGGGACAGCTTTTGCCAACCTGGGGATCGCTATATTATTCCATCTTTACTTTACATCCAAAAACAGCCACACGCGCAAACAGAAAATACTGATGCTGTGTACCGCGTTATTTTTAAGTATCAGTATTTTTTTACTTGATTCGCTTGTTGGGATTGGCGTTTACTTTATGCTATTGTTATTATTGCTGATTAAGCAGCAAAAGCATCAGAGATATTTTAATACCGCTTTCAAAAAAATTTTAGCTATATGCGTATTGATCGCCGGTATAGCTATTTTATACATCAACCCTTATAAAAACGCTAAAATAGATTCGCTGAAAAATAAAGCGATTGTTATTACAGATGTTCAGTCGGAAAGAAATTTATTTACTATACGCCTGGCAAAATGGAGCGTGTATTATAACATCTTTACATCTAAACCCGTTTGGGGAACTACTCTCGGCGATATCGCAGACGTAAGAAAAGAAAAATATATTGAAAAAGGATTTGATGATCTCGCACTTCACAATTACAATGCGCACAACCAATACATGGAAATACTTGCAGCACTCGGTGTAGTGGGCTTATCTGTTTTTCTTACACTTATTTTTTCTCCTCTTATCAGGAATGGGGTTTATACCTTATACTTTCCGTTTCTTATTGTATGCCTCATTACATTCTGTACAGAATCTCTATTGCACAGACAGCAGGGCATATTGTTTTTTATGTTTTTCTATTCCGTTTACACACATTTTAACCTGCGTAAAAGGTCTTCTTAGCAGCGTACCAAATGCTGTTGTGGTTATTAAGAAGAAGTATACGACTTTCCGGATAGTTTATACTTAATAAGAAGTTGTATGAATTTAAAATTACCGACAAGATACCTCTTGAACATTCTGCGTGGTTCCTGGTAAACCCGGAATAACCATTCCAATCCCGAGCGCTGCATCCATAAAGGCGCTCTTTTAACGTAACCTGCTACGACATCGAAGCTGCCGCCTACCCCCATTATAAAATTCACATTTTTCAGCACATCCCTGTTTTCATATAAAAAATTTTCTTTTATGGGAGATGTAATGGCTACAAACAGCATATGAGCTTTGCTGTTATTTATCTGACGTGCTATCTCTTTTTCGTCTTCCTTTTTAAAGTATCCGTTTCTGTAACCTGCAATGATTTCAGGAGAATATTGAAGGCTGTATCTGGAAACCAATTCCTTCAGTACATCCTGTTTCGCTCCCAGGAAAAATATTTTATATTGATTCTTAAAAGCAAATTTCACTAAGCTACTCATAAGATCTATACCCGCAACACGTTCTTTTAAAGGAGTACCCAGTAACTTGGAAGCCCACACTACAGCCTGCCCATCGGCATTAATAATATCGGCATTGATAACACTTTCCCTTAGCTGCTCATTCGAATGCATGGAAACAATTTTTCCGGCATTTACCACGGTATGATGAAGATGCTCATGTCTTTCTATAGCATTCTTAATTAAATCCAGGGTCTCTTCCATTGTAAGGTTATCAATGGGAGTTCCCATCAGGTAAATTCTTTCCTTCATACCGGGTATTTGCTTGTAAAATTATTAAAAAACATACGTGAAACTGACAATATTGAAAGTATACGACTTACGTCATTATTAAAAGCTGTATTTTTAAGTATACGTTTTATAATAGCTCAATGCGTAAAACATCCACGCCTGCGCCCAGCGCATATAAGGAATTCTGGAGCTGAAATACCGCTTTTTCTGATAAAAGAAATAGCCGCTTTCATCCTGCATATGTGTAATTGTCCAAAGCAGCACTTTTTCAGCAAGTATACGGTGTTGTTCCAACTGCTTTAATTTGGCAAGCGTAACTATTAATTGTGCAGGAGCATGTATATCTACGGGATACAAACTGTTATGGTAATATTTAGAGATACCTTCTTCAGTAAAAAAAGTATCCAGGTAATACTTTAGCCCTTTATCAACATTCGGAGTAAATGAATTATCTCCTGTATACTGTTGATAAGCATGGATACACTCAAGATTAAAACCAGTATGAAAATTATCTATCCAGGCATGATAAGGCAAAGTGCCATAGCTCCATGCGCCATTTTCCTGCTGGTGATCGCAGCTAAACTGCACTGATTTGAGTGCAACTTCCTTCAGTGTTTCTTCCTGTGTATAATAATACGACCTGCTTAATAATTTTGTCCCTAACAGGGAGGCATTAAAAACGGTTGTGTCATCAAGGGGAGAATAAGAAAAAGAAAAATTCCCTTTGCCATCATATGTCCTGTTGAGGTCTTTCAAAACAAAGTTGGCGGCCGACAGAGCGGTATCGCGGTATTTCGTTTCACCTGTAATTTCAAAAGCATTGAATAAAGCATCTGCAACAAAAGAGGTAGCTACCACAGTTGGAGTATTCGCCGGCTGAAAAAAAGCTCTTGCCTGCCAGTCGAAATAATATCCCCAGCAGCTACCTGAGTAGCCTTTGCATTGCAATTCAATAATTTTATTTGCCAGGAAATGAATCTTATCGCTCAGCTCAGTATTTGCTTCAGCTTTGTGCAAGTTACAGTAACCTGTAAGAAAAAGCCCCAACCCCTTAGCATTATATTGTTTGGGAATGAAAACAAGCGGACGCAGATTGACCGGGTTGCGTTTAAATAGCTGTATCCACGCCAGACGGCAAAAACGGCTTTTACTGATAAAGGGGAGGTGCTGAAACAGCTTGCTTGTTAAACCATCGTAAGGATCCCAACCTTTATACCCTTCCGCTTCGCAATATCCTTGCAGTTTCTTAAAACTGTCTTCAAAAATCCTGTTCATAGTTCAGGGAGCTGATCCCAAATGCTTTAATCAAAAATAAATTCAATGCAGAACATCCGGAGATTTATACAACTTAATGACAAAGAAAACCTTCTTATACTCCTAACTTCATCCATGCGCAAAATCCATCTCATAATCCCCCTGAATCCTTTCTATAGGCGGATTAAAATATCCGAATTTTAAATGAGGAAACTCCTCACGGATGAGTGACATCAGTTGTTTTATGCCTATGCATTCACCCGTTTCATAAGCGCCGATTTTACCCATATACCAGTCGGGATCTATATTAAAATTACGCCACTGGATCATACACAGGTCCGTATCTTTTATCAGCTTCCTTAATGCCTCATATTCTTCCACGCTATCGGTCATGCCGGGAAACACAAAGTAGTTGATGGATGTCCATCCGCCATAACTGCGCACTACCTTCAGGCTCTCTACAATGTCTTCAAAAATATAATTATTTGGCCGGTAGTAGGGTTCATAAATGTGCTTACGGGCCGAATTGGTGCTTACTCTTATACTGTTCAGCCCTGCCTCACACAGTGCTTTTACAGCCGCGGGCTTAGAACCATTGGTATTGATATTGATGCTTCCGTTGGGCGTATGCCTGCGTATTTCAGCAATGGCTTTGCTTATGGTTTCCCACATCAGCAGGGGTTCGCCTTCGCAGCCCTGTCCAAAGCTCACCAGGGGAAATGGCGCTGTTTGCAAATGCGGCACGGTAAACTCTACAATTTCTTCCGGCGTGGGTTTAAAAGTAAGGCGATCCTGCGTAGAAGGTATGCTTTCTTCCTGCGGCTGAAAGGAGATACAGCCAATACAATTGGCGTTACATGCCGGTGATGAAGGAACAGGACATTCCCATCTTCCAATAAAATAATTCCTGGCGGCCGGACAATGATAAGTAAGACAGCAATTTTCTGCCAGGTGCTTTACCAAACGGTTATGCGGATAAGCCTGTAATAAGGTATCAACTCCCTGGTGAATAAGCGTATCATCATAACCGCTGCATTCCTGCCGGATGTCCTGCTCAATACGTACTGCGGGAACATAAAACTGGTCGTTAAGCCATGCGGCTGCCGTGTAACAGAATAAAGGCAGCACCGGCGCTTCGGGTTGCGTTTCGTACGCGGCTATATACAGACCGGTATGGGCAGGCGGAATAAAAGCAGCAACGGCCCATCCTTTCTCACACAGCCGCATTTCACCTGTTTCCACATCAATGCCGATGCCCCTCCGCCCGGGCAGTTCATACAATGACCCTCCATCGGGTAAGGGTATCCAGTCTTCCACCGGCACCGCCACTGCATCCCAGCCGGTTCTGCCAACAGCGTATAAGGAGGTATCTTCAAAAATGGCTCCACTGCCATTGGAATATAAAATATATGGTGATTGCTGTAACACTGCCATTCGCTTTATTGATCGTTTTTTGAATGGTTGAGACTGAAAAGACTATCCACAAATTCATGTTTATCAAACACCAGCAGGTCTTCCATTTTTTCTCCCACACCAATGAACTTTACCGGTATCTGAAAATGATTAGCAATAGACAATACCACGCCACCTTTGGCTGTGCCATCCAATTTAGTAATAGTAAGCGCGGTTACTTCGGTAGCCGCTGTAAAATGTTTTGCCTGTTCCAGCGCGTTTTGCCCTGTTGACCCGTCTAATACCAGCATCACTTCATGAGGCGCATCGGGAATTACTTTTTGTATTACCCGTTTTATTTTGCTCAGCTCTTCCATCAGGTGCACTTTATTATGCAAGCGCCCGGCGGTGTCAATTAATATCACATCAACGCCTCTTGAAACGCCGCTGGTTACCGTATCAAACGCCACAGATGCAGGATCACTTCCCATTTCTTTTTTTACAATGGGCACGCCTACCCTGTTGCTCCATATGGTTAGCTGGTCAACAGCGGCTGCCCTGAAGGTATCGGCGGCGCCCAGCAAAACAGATTTCCCGGCCGTTTTAAAATTATGCGCCAGCTTACCAATAGTGGTGGTTTTACCCACGCCGTTAACGCCTACCACCAGCATTACGTAAGGTTTAGCCGGCAGCTCCGTATTAAAGCCATAGGCATTTTTTTCGGGTGCAGTAACCAGGATCGCTTCAATTTCCTGTTGTAAAATGGTATTCAGTTCCGCCGTATTAAGGTATTTATCCTTAGCTACGCGGGCTTCTATGCGTTCAATTATTTTTACCGTGGTATCTAATCCCACATCAGCCGTTATCAATGCTTCTTCCAACTCATCTAATACTTCTTCATCTACCGTATTCTTTCCCGCAATTGCCTTTGTTATTTTAGAGAAAAAATTTTCCTTCGTTTTTTGCAGGCCTTCATCAAGACTCTCCTTTTCTTTTTTCCCGAATAATTTTCCAAAAAAACCCATAATATCAATTTAATGCTGAAAAAAGTAACAATATTCAAATCATAAGAACCAAACAAAGATCAAATAACAAAATCCGAAGATATAAGCTCTAAATCCGAAGGAATACAACAATAAACTAAAAGCTAAAAACCATAAACTCCCGGTCCGAAATCCGAACAGAAAACACCAAAAAACAAATCACAAGCTCCAACCAAATCTCAAATCTTAAATCTCAAATTTCCTGATGTGCTGTCTGCACTTCGTGCCAACACCGCTGACCGCTGATAGCTGACACCTAATAATATAAATCCAAACGCATCAAAAAATCATCCTGCTGCATGTGCTTACCGTAGCTAAACAGGGCTGTTTCATATACCACAAAACCCGCTTTCTGATAAAACTGGATGGCTTTGTGGTTATGTTGCCATACCTGGAGCCATATAATATCAAACTTTTCACGCATAGCTACCTGCCTGCATTTTTCCATCATTTCCCTGCCCACTTTAAATCCCTGGTATTCCTTTAAAACATATATCCGCTCTATTTCGATAGCCCTTTTATCAGGTAATCCCTTAGCTATCCTGTCGTACCGCATCCTGGTAAAGGCCACCGGTTCGTTATTAACAAAGCCAATATAAAAACAAGCTTTGGGATTATTCCATTCCTCTTCTATCTTTTCGGCAGAAAGCCTTTTTTCTATATACTCCTGCACGGCGGTGTTGCTGCTTATTTCTGAATAGGTTTCCATAAAGGTTCTTTTTCCCAGCTCTACAATAACAGCGCAATCTTCCCTTACTGCTTTCCGTATATGAATAATAGTATCCATGCAATTACTTAAAATAACAAAAGCCATCGCGACAGATATCGTGACAGCTTTATACGCTCTTAAAACTATTCAATTATTTCTGAGCCAGGAATTCTTTAATCTTATCCTTATGCACAATAGCTTCTTTAAAAGTATATGCACCGGATTTAGGGCTACGTACCGCACGTACCACTTTAGTCCAGTTCTTTGCGTCGGCGACAGATTTTTGATCTTTTGATTTTATAGCGGTTTTAGCTGCTTTTGCCATGATTCTGTTTTGAACTTTTTAAATTAACCTGCACATGCGTGAACTTTTATAAGCACCTCACCGCGTATGCATAATAGTGATTACTTAATCTCTTTATGAACGGTAACCTTTTTTAAAATGGGGTTAAACTTCTTCAACTCCAGGCGTTCAGGAGTATTCTTTTTATTTTTGGTGGTGATGTAACGGCTGGTTCCTGCCTGACCACTGTTTTTGTGTTCAGTACACTCCAGAATTACCTGTACCCTGTTACCTTTCTTAGCCATTGCTTATAAATTTTAAATTGTTATCAGATTTTTTCTCCCTGCGCCCTCAGTTCCTTTACTACAGTATACAATCCTTTTTTGTTGATGGTTCTCAATCCTTCAGTAGAGGTTTTCAGGGTTATCCACCTGTCTTCTTCCGCCAGGAAAAAACGTTTTGTTTGCAGGTTAGGTAAAAACCTGCGTTTTGTTTTAATGTTAGAATGCGACACACGATTTCCTGTGATGGGAACTTTACCGGTAACCTGACATACTCTGGCCATAATCCTATTTTTTTGGGACGGCAAAGTTCCGTAAAATATCATTACTATCAAAAAAGATTTTACCTGTTTAAGCGTTCTTTTATCGAAATTAATCGTTTATAGTTCTGTTTGGTGTGATAATTGCCCCACAGAAGCGGTTCTAAATCAATATCCATGAAACCATTTGTAACAGTTTTAGCGCTGGTATTGTATGCTGCGGTTAGCAAAGGGCAATGCCCCACCGCTTCGGCTATTATACAAAAAGATACCCTCATCATTTGCGCAGATACTACCTATACGCTTACGTTACCTGGCGGACCGGGCAATTCCTATACCTGGTCAACCGGGGAAACCACCAACAGCATTAACATAGATCAATCGGGGAAATACTGGGTTACTCTTGAAAATGCCGTTTGCCCACCTGTTACAGATACCTTTACCCTGCTCTTTAACTCGCTGATACTGGAGCCGGCCGTTAAAGATACCCTTTTGTGCCTTAACCAGCCAGCTACCTCACTTGTTGCATGGGGAAAAAATCTAATGTGGTACGATTCTCCTACAGCTATTGCCGGCAGCCCCGTACCGCCTGTTCCTTCTACTGCCGATACAGGAATGACCTGGTACTATGTTTCACAAACTATACTGGGATGCGAAAGTCCGAGGGCCAAACTAACGGTTGAGGTAATTGAGAAACCAGCTTTTGATCTTGGCGAAAACATAGTGATCCCCTGCGGAATTAAAGGGGTGGTATTGCAAACTGTGGAACAAAAGTACACCAGCTACGCGTGGCAAAATGGCAGCACAGCCCCTGAATTTCTTGCTACAGAAGCCGGTAGCTACACTTTAAAAGCCAGTAATATTTGCGGCTCTTTTGCAGATACCGTACAAACGGTGCTTTGCAATACGCATTGCGTAAATTTCCCCAATGCCTTTACCCCTAATAACGACGGACTTAATGACACTTTTAAGCCAGGCGCTTTTTGCCCGGTTACCACTTACAGCTTTATGGTTTACGATCGCTTTGGCAAAAAAGTATTTGAGTCCAAAAATCCTTCCCAGGGATGGGACGGGAAGATAAACGGCAAAAAAGCCGACATGGGCACCTACGTATACTACTGCATTTACGATGACTTTATGCTGAAACGGGAATTATTGCTGAAAGGAACGGTAACGTTGCTGAGGTAGCGAATGGCGAGTGAGTTGCAGGGTGCAGGGGCAGGGGCAGGTTACAGGTTACAGGGTGCAGGGTGCAGGTTACAAGGTGCAGGTTACAAGGTACAGGGATGGGTAAAACCATGTAATTTTTATTCATGACGGCTTGTTCCTATCCCTTAAATAAATGGCGGCCAGGTTTTTTCACCCACTTTAACGCTTTCAGCCCGCTTAACTTACTTCACTAAGACTTACATTTGTGTTTTAAACGCATACGCAGCAATGATTGAAGAAAAAGGGCTCAACTTTATTGAGGATATTATTGAAGAAGACCTGAAAAATGGTAAATACAATCAAATTATTACCCGCTTTCCACCGGAGCCCAACGGCTATCTCCATATCGGGCACGCTTCCAGCATATGCCTGAATTTTGGATTAACAAAAAAGTATGGCGGATATACCAATCTGCGCTTTGATGATACCAACCCGGTTACAGAAGAAACCGAATTTGTAGATAGCATTAAAGAAGATGTACGGTGGCTGGGCTTTGAATGGAAGAACGAGTTATATGCTTCCGATTACTTTGATACGCTTTACCATTTTGCCATTGACCTCATCAAAAAAGGACTGGCTTATGTGGATGACAGCAGCTCCGAAGAAATTGCCGCTTTAAAAGGAACACCCACAGAGGCGGGGAAAAACAGTGCTTACCGCAACCGTACCGTTGATGAAAACATAGATATGTTTGAGCGCATGAAAAATGGCGAATTCAAAGACGGGAGTAAAACACTCAGGGCTAAAATTGATATGGCGCATAGTAATATGCTCATGCGTGACCCGGTATTATACCGCATTAAGCATGCCCGTCACCACCGTACAGGTAATAAATGGTGCATTTACCCGATGTACGATTTCGCCCACGGGCAAAGCGACAGTATTGAAGAAGTTACCCATTCTATTTGTACACTTGAATTTGTGCCGCACCGGGAACTGTATGACTGGCTGATCGAAAAATTAGAGATCTATCCTTCAAAGCAATATGAATTTGCCCGCCGCAATCTTACCTACACCATAACAAGCAAGCGGAAATTGCTGCAATTGGTAAATGAAAATCACGTAAACGGATGGGATGATCCGCGCATGACTACCATTAGCGGCATGCGCCGCAGGGGCTTTACACCGGAAAGCATCCGCGATTTTTGTACCCGGATAGGCGTGGCAAAAAGAGAGAACCTGGTAGATATGAGCCTGCTGGAGCATTGCGTAAGGGAACATCTGAATAAAATAGCCATACGCCGCATGGCCGTGCTTGACCCGGTAAAATTAGTGATCACCAATTACCCGGAGGGCCAAACAGAAGAAGTGCTCAGCGAAAATAACCCTGAAGCGGATAACAACGGGGGAACAAGACCCGTTATTTTTTCGGGAGAGCTGTGGATAGAAAGGGAAGACTTTATGGAAGTACCGGCAAAAAAATGGTTCAGGCTGGCGCCCGGCGCTATGGTTCGGCTAAAAAGCGCCTACATTATAAAATGCGATGAATGCATAAAAGACAGTGACGGCAATATTACAGCTATACATTGCAGCTATATTCCCGAAAGCAAAAGCGGTAACGATGTGTCGGGCATACGTGCCAAAGGAACCATTCATTGGGTAAGCGCAGCGCATGCGGCAAAAGCTGAGGTAAGACTGTACGACCGGCTGTTTACCATAGAAAATCCCGCTGCGGAAGATGGTGATTTTACCTCTTATATCAATTCCGGTTCCCTGCAGGTTATAAAAGCAGCATACATTGAAGCTTCCCTTAAAAACGCGGCGAAAGGAGAAAAAATTCAGTTTATACGCAAGGGATATTTCACGGTTGATAAAGATTCTGCGCCCGGGCATCTGGTGTTCAACAGAACGGTTACATTAAAAGATACCTGGGCCAAAGAAAGTAAAAAATAATTGCCGGCGCTCCATTTTAAAGATACAGGACGTCTACCAGCTTCAGGTGGCTGCTGAAGGTATAGATCCGCGGCGCCCCTGTTGGAATATTAACACTGATAATATTTTCAGGGCTTATCTTTTCAAGATACATCATCAGCGCCCTCAAGCTATTGCCATGCGCCACTACCAGTATATTTTTATCAGCTATTAATAAAGGTTCCATTTCCTGCTGGTAAAAAGGGATAACCCTGGTAGCGGTTTCCTTTAAGCTCTCACCGCCCGGCGGCTGTAAATCGTAGCTCCTGCGCCATAGCTCTACCTGTTTTGCGCCATACTTTTCTGTTACTTCGGCTTTATTCAATCCCTGCAGTGTTCCATAATCCCTTTCATTTAGCGCACTGTTCCTGGTAACAGGTAACTCCATTTGTTCAATTTCACCTAAAATAATCGTAAGCGTTTCTTCAGCTCTTTCCAGTAAAGAGGTAAAAGCATGGTCAAAGACGATATTTTTAAGCTTTTTCCCGGCCACATGCGCTTCTTCCCGGCCCAGTGCCGTAAGCGGCACATCTTTATTACCCGTAAACCTGTTTTCCAGGTTCCATTGCGATTGTCCGTGTCGTACAATTACCAGTAAAGGCATGAGTTAATGAATTGAAATGAAAGAATGCTTTTATTCAGCTTGCTAAGGCAGCAGGAGCAGAAAGATACAAAAACTATTAAAAATGAAAGTGATTAGCTGTCAGGTGGTATATAAGGTATGAGGCATGAGGTATAGGGTATAAGGATATAGGGTATAGGGTATAGGGTTATAGGGTGTAAGCTACTAAGGATACGCTGAAGACTCCTTTTTTTAACTCACACTTTGCTCTTAGCTGGATTCCCTTTCGAATTTCGGGTTTACAACTTCGGATTTGAATTTTCTTTGGTTCCTGTGATTTGGTATTCCTGATGCTTACTGCATTCCCTGCCATTTTTTAGTTAGGTATATAATTATTATATCACAGAAAAAGCTTAATATTATCTTTGTCTATTGATTCAGACGCCGAAAAACAATCCCAATGCAGGAAGATGTACTTATCCAGATCAGCAATAAAATTAAAGAAACCCGGAAAACACAAAAGAAAACGGTGCAGGAGCTCGCTACCAAAGCCCAGGTAAGCAAGGGGCTTATATCGCAAATAGAAAATAACCGTACTGTGCCTTCATTGCCGGTTTTAATGAATATTGTGCTGGCACTGAATATTGACCTGAAAGACTTTTTCGAGGATATCAGTCACAACAAAGAGGGGCAGCAAAAAATCATTATCAAAACGGCCGCCAGTTACCAGTCGTTTGAAAAAGAGCCTGCCAAAGGTTTTAAATACAAAAGAATATTAACCCGTAATATGAACGCGGGGCCTGTTGATACCATTTTGCTTGAGCTTAAAAAAGGAGCACGGCGCACCCAAATGATCAAAACGGACGCGTACGAATACAAATACATTATTAAAGGCAGGGTAGAGTACCAGATTGAAGAAGAAAAATATGTGCTGGAAGAAGGAGATTCCCTCTTCTTTGATGGCAGGCTCTCGCACAAGCCCGCCAATATTGGCAATACCGACGCATTGATGCTGGTTATCTATTTCTTTCTCACCAACAGTAAAGACTAATTGTTAAGCACTCCCGGGCTCATTTCTTTCCTGTAATTTTTTATACAGATTAATATTCAATAAAATGTTTAATTTTGCTATATCTTTATTTAGTATTTATAAACATTTTTCATGTCTATCATCACTACTTCTTTTACGGTTAACGGTACCACCTATAACCCTGCGGCCAAACCCATTGTTGTAATTTGTATTGACGGATCCGCAGATGAATATCTTGATATTACCGCTGCACATGGCCGCCTGCCGCACCTTCAGCAAATGAGCAAAACAGGTTTTCGCGGAATGGTTCGCGGCGCCCTGCCTTCTTTTACCAATGTAAATAATTCTTCTATTGTAACAGGTGTTTCGCCTGCTGTGCATGGTATAAGCGGTAACTTTTTTTATAATGTTGCCAGAGACGAGGAGGTAATGATGAATTCTTCAGAATACCTGCGTGCGGAAACCATTCTTGCGGCAGCAGCCAATGCGGGGCGTAAAGTGGCCGTGGTAACGGCAAAAGAAAAGCTTCGTGACATTCTCTCCTATAAATTAAATGGCATTGCCTTTTCGGCCGAAAAAGCCAACCTTGCAAAAAAAGAAACCCATGGCTTGGATGAGGCGGAAAAAATAGTGGGTTATCCAACGCCGGCTATTTATAGCGGAGACGCGAGCCTGTTTGTATTACGTGCAGGTGTTGCGCTGATACAACAAGGACTGGCAGACTTCCTTTACCTGTCGCTTACCGATTACATGCAGCACACCTACGCCCCGGAAGCCGAAGCATCGCTGGCATTTTACGAACAGATAGACAGGGAGATAGGCAAACTGCTGGCAACCGGCGCTATTGTGGGCGCAACCGCCGATCATGGCATGAACGCCAAGGTAAAAGCCAACGGACAACCCAATGTATTATTTGTAGAAGATATGCTGGAAGCGGAGTTTGGTGAAGGGTTCCGCGTTATTTGCCCTATTACCGATCCCTATGTTAAGCATCATGGCGCCCTGGGTTCCTATGTGGTAGTGCACATTAATGATAAGGAAAAAATAAACGCAGTAAAAAGCTGGTTATCTTTACAGCAAGGCATAACAGAAGTGCACGATAAAGCCACTGCCACCCGTTTGCTGGAACAACCGGAAGACCGCACGGGAGACCTGGTAGTGCTGTCTGCCAGGGATGTGGTGCTGGGCCGCCGGCCGCAATATCACGACCTTTCCGCGCTCGACGGAACACTGCGCTCACACGGAGGACGATACGAAGAAATGGTTCCGCTGATCATTTCCCACCCACTGAATGCTGCCTACCACATGAAAGCATGGGGCGACCCCAGGAATTTTAATGTATTTGATTTTACCATCAATGGCACACGATAATTAACGATTAAACCACATATATGACAATGACCTGTTATGTTGCAGGAACTCCTGTACAAAGCGATTCCATTCTTGAAGTGAAAAGCCCTTATGATAACCGTGTAGTGGGCACCGTTACATTAGCGAACGCCTCTCATGTTGAGCAGGCGATACAAGCTGGGCTAAAGGGAGGAAAAGCGCTTACGCGGTACGACCGCTTCAGTATCCTCGATAAGGCAAGACAATTGCTGGTGGCGCGCAAAGATCAATTTGCCCAAACCATCAGCGCTGAATCGGGTCTGGCTATCCGGGAAGCGAATTATGAAACCGGCCGGGCACATGATGTGCTGTTGTTTGCGGCTATGGAAAGCTTAAAGGATGATGGCCAGATATTCTCCTGCGACATTTCTCCGCAGGGAAAGGCAAGAAAAATATTTACCCTTCGCGAGCCCCTGGCACTGGCAGCATGCATTACTCCATTCAATCATCCGCTTAACCAGGTGGTGCATAAGCTGGCGCCTGCTTTAGCCGTTGGCACACCGGTAATCTTAAAGCCTTCCGAAAAAACACCACTCACGGCCATACTGCTTACAGAATTACTGTATGAAGCCGGATTACCACACTATATGCTCAGCACCCTGCTGGGTCCAACCAATGAAATAGCCGAACCCCTTGTAAAAGATCCGCGGATTGATATTGTTTCCTTTACCGGAAGCGTGGCCGTGGGTAAACGCATTGCCGCTTCTGTGGGATATAAAAAAGTAATACTGGAATTAGGCGGAAATGATCCGCTGATCATTATGGAAGATGCGGATATGGATACAGCCGTTCACCTGGCTGCCGAAGGATCATTTCGTAACAGCGGACAGCGCTGTACCGCGGTTAAACGCATACTCATACATGAAAAAATAAAGGACGTGTTCCTTGAAAAATTCCTGCAGAAAGCCAAAACATACAACTGCGGCGATCCTGCCGACCCGGAAACACGGGTAGGAACGGTAATTGACGAACCCGCCGCTATTTACCTGGAAACTGTGGTGAACAAAGCCGTAGAGCAGGGTGCAAAAGTATTGCTTGGCGGAAAACGCAGGGGCGCGTTATTAGAGCCTACTGTTATTGATAATGTGCCGCGCGATGCGGAAATGATCGTGCATGAATCTTTTGGCCCCCTGGCGCCCATCTTAACTTTTAAGGATATAGATGACGCTATTGCATTGTCTAATGCTACGGCTTACGGACTGTCGTCCGGCATTGTAACCCATAACATGGATTATGCGCTCCGTTTTATAAAAGAATTAAAAGTAGGCACGGTAAATATTAATGAGGTGCCGGGTTACCGTATAGAAAGCTCTCCTTTCGGAGGCATCAAAGATTCGGGACTGGGCATAAAAGAAGGCGTAATTGAGGCCATGAAATGTTTTACCTACGTAAAAACGTTTTCATTGCCCTGGTAATGATATCAGCGAAAAAATAACACAGCATCTTTTATACAAAGCCTATGTGCACAATCCGGCACATAGGCTTTGCATTTGCAGCTACTTTTTTCCACGCTGCATATATACACAATATCTAATGATTGTTTGCTTTTGGAATCAATAGAAACTTTATAGTGTTATGACTATGGGTTTTTGCCTAGAAATTTACAGATTCCTATGCCACAATTTGAAATGCACCCGGAATCATTTACCTTTCCGGATTTTAAATACTCAAAATTACATTTTATGCAACAGGCAAAAAAAGGAGATGTGGTACGTGTGCATTATACAGGCCGTTTAACGGATGGTAACCAGTTTGATTCTTCTGCCGGTCGTGAACCATTGGAATTTACTTTAGGCGCCGGGCAAATGATCAAAGGATTTGATACCGGTGTGGAAGGAATGGCCGTGGGAGAAAAGAAAATAATTTCCGTTGCACCCGAAGACGGGTATGGATTAAGAAATGAAGAAGCCATTATTGAATTCCCGGTGGAGCATATTCCTGCCGATATGAAATTAGAACCCGGCATGCAGCTTACCCTTCAGAACCAGGAGGGGCAACCCGTTCCTGTAGTGGTTACCGAAGTAAAGGAAAAGGTGGTTATTTTAGATGCCAACCATTTTCTGGCAGGCAAGGATATCGTATTTGATGTGGAGCTGGTGGAAATTGTATAAGAAGCAGCCTAACACGGGAAGTGAAACGAATGTTTTGTCAGGAGTGAAACAAGAAACGTGAGAGGCGATAAGGGGTGGTGAATAGTGAATAGTGAATAGTGAAACTCCCTATTCACCATTACCTGTTCACTTCCATCCTCTTACTTTTCACGATAACATACCAATATCATTTGCCCTCACTTAACACTATTTTACTTCCCGCTTTTTTTATTGCCATTCAAAATTTTCGGCACGTGGTATTTTATCGAATACCACCGCAAATAATGGTGGCGGCGTAGCCAGTCGTCTTCTTTCTGTATTCATCCAGGCGCCATCAACTGTAATTACAGCAGCCAGCGTGTCGCCATTTATATAAATATGGTGCTGCATGGTCCAGCGGGAGCCGTCTTTCCTGGCTTTCAGCATTACCAGGCTTATCTCTACCCGGTCGCCAAATTTTATTTCTCTTTTAAATACGCATTCCTCCCTGAAAAGTATAGGCCCCATGCTGTGTTCCTGCATTACCGCCGGCGACAGACCATGTTCAGTTAAAAAACACATGCGTACATATGCTCCCAGGTCGTAATACTTAGAATGAAGCATGTGAAAATTGGGATCAAGATCCGCCCATCTTACTTCAGGATTTTTTTTATACGCTTCCATGTCTTATATAAGATTAAAATGCGTGTATAACCAGAATGGCAGTACCCAATACCTGCTAAACAATAATATGCAACTACATGAAATGACAACGGGTGCTATGTCAAACGTCAAACGTGAGAAGTGAGTGGTAGTGAATGGTGAGATTCACTATTGCCCCCGTCCGACTGGTGTCATCCGGGCGGCATTGCCTGTTCACCTTATCTTCTCACTTTTCACGATACAGACATAATTTGCCTGACTTTACATTATGCATTATAGAGTAACCTGTAATACTCATCTGCCATTCTCCCGGAATCAAACCTGAAACGGGTGTCTGTCATGCCATTTTTCATAACCTGCCGCCACAGATCCGGGTGGTCATAATACAGGGGAAGGATTTCCTGCTCTAATATTGCATATATCTTTTCAAGATCGTATGCATCCTGCTCCTGCACCGTCATATGCGCATAATCTGCCTTTGGCACTACAAAACCATTGTGCCCGTGATGAACAAATTCAGGGATCCAGCCATCATCCGTTGAAAAATTCACGGCGCCGTTCATAGCGGCCGTCATTCCACTGGTGCCCGATGCTTCACGGGGTACGCGCGGGTTATTCAACCACAGATCTGCAGCCTGCTTCAGCCGTTTGCTCAGGGTGAGCTCATAGCCTATGCATACCGCCACGTTTTTATATGCCTTACTGAGGTTAACAAGGTAATTAAAATCGCTGATAGCAGGATAATCAACCGGGTAAGGCTTCCCGGCCCAAATGATCTGCACAGGATATTTGATACTGCTCAGCAGCGCCTCAAAGCGATGCTTGTCGCGGGTAATTAATTCTGCCCTTTTATACCCTGCAAAACGCCTCGCCCATACAATGGTAAACACATTCGGATCAAACAGCTTACCACTTTGATCGGCTACCGTATCAAAAGCTCTTTTTTTCAAAAACCATTTACGGTCAATAAAATTATCTTCATTATTTTCTTCAGCCGCATAGTACAGTTGCTTATCGGCCCAGTACCGCCAGTTTTGTGAATTGGTGATATGAATGATAGGACAAATGCCGGGGTACTTGCTCCACATGGCTCTGCTTACATGGCCGTGCAACTCACTAACCCCGTTAGATAAACGTGCAAACCGCAACGCGGCCAGGGAATGATTGAACTGATCGTCTGTTATGCCGGTAAGTCTGCGCACCTCATCGAGCGGTACGCCACAGAAATAGCTCATTTTTTCACAAAGATGAATTTCATGCTTTTCATTTCCCGCTTCTTCCGGTGTATGCGTGGTAAATACCAGCCGCTTTTTTACATCTTCCTTATTACCGAATTTTTTATAGAGGTAGAATGCAGCAGAAAGTCCGTGCGCTTCATTTAAATGATATACTTCGGGATTGAATCCCAACACATCCATGAGTTTGGCCCCGCCCACTCCGAGGAGTATAAATTGTGCTACTTTGGTTGCCACATTGGCATCGTACAGGCGGTGGGTGATGGTTTGTGAAATATAATCGTTCTCCGGCAGGTCGGTGCTCAGTAAAAACAGCGGCGCGCTCTTAAAGGTTTCCGGGTTCAGGTAATAGGCTTTTATCCAAACCGGGTGATCATGAATATTGATCTGAAACTTTATATTATGATCTTCTAAAAAATTGTAGATTTTTTCATTCCACTGCACCTGCAGGGTTTGATCCTGGTTGCGCGACTGATCATAATAGCCGTATTTCCACAAAATACCTATGCCTACCATATTCTGTTTGAGCTCATAGGCACTCCGCATATGGGAACCCGCTAAAAAACCCAAACCGCCACTGTAGATCTTCAGCGGCTGATGAATGGCAAATTCCATTGAAAAATAAGCAACGCGTTTGGTGTACCTTTCATCTATAGCAGCATAGGGTACTTTGAAATTGGTAAATGAAGTCATAATGTGAACCTTTCCTTAAAATTCGCCGCAATATAAAGGGATTTTTTTAAAAGCGGGTGATTTATCATAATGCAGCCCTACCAACAATAGATTTCAACAGACATTCTTGCAGGCAACCCGCTGTATCCAGGAATATAAAATAATGAAATATTTAACAAGGTATAACTGCTTGTGGCATTATTTTCTCTTCATAATTCATGGCCGTTAAGCACCAAAACCAAATCACAGGAATCAAAAAAAATCTAAAAGTGAAGCGTGAGAAGTGAAAGAATGAATACCCGTCCTGTCGTTAGCAGTTACTCACCTGATAGCTAATAGCCACAAATCTTTTGTTCCTTAATACTATAATTATAAGATAGAACTCTACACGGTATCATTTCTTACTTAAACCAAATTTACCGATGCGTTCTATGGCAAAAAAAATAGCATGGCTTATACCATTGGTAACATACAGTCATTTTATATACGCACAGTTTTATACCCACCGCTATGAGGCCGGTATCGGTGCAGGTACTTTTGTTTACCAGGGCGATCTTACCCCATCTGACGCCGGATCGTATCAAACGATAGCGCCAAACATCGGCTTTTTTGCAGCCAGGATACTGAACAGGTCATTTTCGGTGCGGGCTAATTTTACTTTCGGGAAACTAAAAGGGGATGACGCCCGGTATGAAAAACCGGAATATCGCAGGCAGAGAAATTTTAATTTCTCTACACCCGTAACCGAGCTTTCGGGCGCACTGGTATGGAACATCCTGGCAAAAAACGCAAGGGAGCAACCTACGGGATTTTCACCTTATGTATTTGCAGGAGCAGGCGTATCCTTATTGCATATCAGCCGTAGCTGGAGTAATTATAATGCGGAATATTTTAACAGCGAATCCGTTTCGGCAGGTTTGGCAGCGGATATTGCGCACCGTACACCAGGCGCAGCCATTATATTACCCGCAGGTGTGGGATTAAAATATGCGCTTACCCCAACCATTTCGCTTGCAGCGGAAACCGGCTACCGGTTTATGTTTACCGATTATTTAGATGGATTTAGCCAGGGGGCCAACCCCAACAAAAAAGACAGCTACCACAGCCATTCCATAGGGCTTGTTTTTTCGCTGGGATATAAGGACAGGTACGATTGTCCTCCAGTAAGTAAACGATAAGCGCCCCTGAGCGCTTTGAAAATGATATGGGTATTACTGGCAGGGCGCCGGGGTTTGTGGTTTATAGTTTATAGTTGAATTTCGCTTCGAATTTTGAACTTTCTTATTCGGATTTGAGATTTATCTGGTTCTTACTATTTGGCTCCTGATGCTTTGCATTTACATAGGATTTGAACTTTACCTGGCTCCTGACGCTTTTATAGCCTTAGTCTTTTCTGTTACTTTTTGTGGAAAAAGTAACCAAAAGCCACCCGAAATCGATATACAGCCCGATTTCGGGAAGGAGCTCTGATCGGGCTTTCGCACTACTGTGACTTCAGCTTCATTTCGCTGCTGCTTTCTCATTTTTCAGTAGTTCGCGCTATAGCGGTTTGATTTGAAATTTGCAGTAGTATCCAGCTTTCGGATTCCGGACTTCGGATTTCGGATTTGAGATTTATTTGGTTCTTGCTATTTGGCTCCTGATGCTTTGTATTTACATCAGGCTTCAGAATTAATTTCATGATGGCTTCTTCTCCTTATCCGCTATTTTCATGTCGGGAAAAAGCGCTGCCACCAGCATAACCACCGAGCCTATCAGCACTAAATATATTCCATACCTTCTTTCCGGACAGGTACCCATTTCGCAGCGGGCATAGATCAAAAAATTACGCACAGCCCAGGCCAAGCCCATGGCGCAAAAAAACCAGTTTATTCTTTTCGCCCATACTAAAGGAAGCAGGAACAGAACAAATGCCGGTACGCAAAAAATGATGTGCAGCTTACCGGGCTTACCCAGGTTGGTACCCTGCCCATCCATACCCGTAAGTATGGCCGGTAAAGATGCAATTTCAATCCAGGGCAAATAACAGGCAATAACCACCCCTATGGTGGCAGCCAGTCCTATCCATTGAGAATATTTCATTTTTACAGCAGGTTAAATACAACTACGATCAGGCTGCAAGTATACTATTTTTAGCGCAGGCCGGAGCGGTTTAATCTTTCATCAAATGTTTATTGAACCCTAATGCAACCAATCTTTCATAAGCATCCCATATTTCAGCAGGTATGTCCTGGTAAATTTGAAACCCTCTTGCAGGATAATATTTAATGCGCTGCAGGTCGCCGATCATAATATTGATCACCCGCTCCAACGGTATTTCATCTGTTGCGTATTCATCAAAAGCCAGTTGCGGGGAGGTTACCAATACCTTTTTATCGGACCAATGCTTTTTAAAAGTAGCATACGAACGTCTTTCCATATAAGGCTTCTGCACTACGATAAAACTATTGGGATCTATTCCTTTTTCTTTTAACAACCGGGCGGTAAATAAAATATTCTCCCCCGTATTGGTTGACCTGTTTTCAATAAATACCGCATCGGCCGGCACGCCCTTTTGTAGGGCTATGGCGGCAAACTGATCGGCTTCCGTTTCCGTCCACATATCCTGTGTAAAATTGCCTAACCCTCCCGACATGATAACCAGTGGCGCCCATCCCTGCAAATACAGTGCTGCCGCCCGGTCTGCCACCCGCAGGTCGTGGCTGCCCAGCGCCAGTATACAATCAGACTTAGTAAGCGTATGATTCATGTGATGGTAATCCCATAGCCGGCGGGCGAGTAGCAAAGCTTCTTCTGTAATCATACAGGTTATATTGTAAACGAATAATAGAATAGTATTCCGGCTGCCAAAGATATTGGCGATGAACGTTAAATAAAAACCGGGATAGCATTATAATACCTAAAATTTGTTCTTTAATGCAGTTCCTGTCCTGCCCCATCCCGCCCCACTCCTGTTTCAAATACCAACCTGCCGGTATAATGCAGCAGCTATCCACTGCACAAATACGCTTAAAAATAATTTGATTTCATATAAATTCAAAAGCCTGTGTTTTTTTATTATATTGCCTGAATGTTTGCGTTAATCTTTTGAAAAAAAATTCCATAACTCACTAAACCAAATATTAATGAACGAGAACATTAACAAA